>CAJXTM010000506.1 GCA_913061385.1 uncultured Rhodopirellula sp.
CTACACGTAAGGAGTCGTCGGCAGCGTCAGATGTGTATAAGAGACAGGTACAGGCCATTCACAAAAACCATCCGATCCCGAAAAGTCTCAATTGGCTTCAGCACTTTGCCCAGTTCCATCTCGGCCCCGCTGCCGCGTGCCCACCATTCTTTTGAATGATAACCACAACCAGAGAACAGCACCGCCATCCTTACCGGCGCGTTGTCGTCAGCCGCACTCTCCGGATCTTTGCCACTTGCAGTCATGGACTCCATCCAAGGTAATGCCATGGACACACCCAATCCCTGCAACGCTCGACGTCGGCATATTTTTTGATTTCTCATCACACGTCTTTCTATGGTTGGATAGTGCTCTGCTGATCACGAATCTGACGAAACTGAGGGCTTTCGATGATCTTCTCGACCGCAATCTCGAACCGATAATCAGCTGCCTTCAATGCTTGCTGCATCTGATCCAGCAAGGGCTCGTCCGACAACAACACCTCGCGGCCAAGCGCAAATCCGACCAGCTTGCGACAAAACTGGCGAACCAGATCGTCACGACGGATTTCAATCAGATAATTTCGAAGCCCTTGAGCACCATCGAGCACCCGCCCATCTAACAGCTTTGCCTTGGTATCAACATCAGCCTCACGCAACTGGCCCAATGCATCATAATCTTCGAGTGCAAAACCAAACGGGTCAATGTGCGCATGGCATTTCGCACACGCCTCAACAGAACTGTGTTGCTCGATCAGTTGTCTTGATGTCAGTCCATCGGGAACTTCCTCAGGCAACAAGGGAACATCGGCAGGTGGTCTTGGTAAGTGTTCGCCAAGCAGTGTTTCGTAAATCCAATTGCCGCGCAAAATGGGACTGGTTCTCGACGCACCGGACTGACTGGCCAAAAAAGTCGCCATCCCAAGAACACCTCCACGTCCTTTCAAGCGAATACCATCGATACGCTGCCACGCTCTGTCATCTGATATGTCAGGATCGACGTTTTTGCCTGGATCCCAACGAAAACCATAATGCCCTGCCAACGCCTGATCCACAAACGTGTGGTCCGCATCGATTAAATCAAGAATCGATCCATTATTCTGGAACATGTCCTCAAAAAAACGGAGGGTCTCTCCGTACATACTTTTTCTCAATGCTGCGAATTCCGGGTACAGCGTTTCGTTCTTATCATCGTTGGAATCAAAGTTCCGAAAGTGCAACCACTGACAGGCAAATTGTTCCGCAAGCCGTTTCGAGCGGGGATCGCTTAACATGCGCTGCATTTGCTGGATCATCACCCGGTTGTCATTCAGTTGGCCAGTCCGCCCAAGTTCCAGTAACTGAGAGTCCGGTAGAGAGGACCACAAAAAGAAGCTGAGCCTTGAAGCCAATGCCTCACCGCCGACATCAGACTGCCCGGTTCCCGGTTGAGGTGATTCTAACTTATACAAAAATTCAGGGGCCGTTAGTACTCGAGCGATCAATGCCTGTAATGCCACCTTGTGTTGCATCTCGTCCTCTCGCAAATGTTGATAAAAGTCAATCAGCCTTTGCCTTACCCCCTTTTTAATTCGATGCCGCCAGGCGCGTTCCGCCAAGCTTACCACTGCATTCAGTTGCACCGACTCTACCGCAATTTGGTGTTTTCGAAATTCCTCAGCTCGGCGGTTAATTGGCACTTTCAACGGTTCGAACGCAGTGACCAGGTCAGGTCGATCCTGAGTGGCAAACTCAGCCAGTTGCTCGAACGCCACTGCCAGCTTCGACGGTTCCTCGCTCACGAACAGTAATTCATCCCAAAGCTGATCTAATTCGCCCACCGCTACCGAATCCAGCATCAGGCGCGAGAGATGTTCATCTTCGCGGTAGAACAATCGTAATGTCACCACCTCATCGACCGGAACGATCCGGGAATAACACAAAGCTGGTGGAAACAAAGCACCAAATGATTGCACAGCCGACCTGACTGATGCCCCAATCGCTCCCTTAGGATGAACCAAAAACGTACCACCAAAATCGAGTGCGGGGTTATCGACAGATCCGATATGAATCTGAGTTTGCACGCTGCCTTCGCCCCCGCTGGACTGATGCAACTTTGTTGTCGTTACCAGCTCAGTTGCCGCTAATTCGCCGGGAATCGAAAATTGGATGGTTGATGTCCCTCGACGGCATAGATCGTTCGGTTTCAGCGTACTTCCGTCAGGATGGAAACCAAACCGCAACGGGTTTTTCTTGCCCAGTGATTCCGAGTCTCCCCGTTTGGCAGCCAAGATTGCCAAATCGAGCCACCGCAGTGGCCCACGCCAATCAAGCATTCTCTTGCGTAGCTCCCGATCCTCCGCTGAGAGCGTCCCAAGATCGTCTGCAGTGAGAACGCGTTGAACTTCTTTAGCCAAGCGTGACAATTCCTTTCTGCTACCTGCCACGGGTCTGTCAGCCAGCTGCGTGCCAGCCAATACAAACGCTTGTTTGCGCCACAGCGATAGAGCCGATAATTCTGGAATCCGAATCACTGACGGGGGAACACTCTTACCGAAGTTCCAAACATCTGCATTCCCGAATAGATCGGCCATGGGGTTACCTTCATGCATACGATCAACAACCTGCTCACCTAAGGTCCATGTTCGTTGTTCGCCATGGACCTCCACCATTTCCAACTCAACATGTGTCGTATCACAAGCGTGATTGCTGTCCCTCGGAAGGATCATCAAGGCAACAACATCGCCGATTGCTAAGCTCAATGGCCTAAGACTGTTCCAACCTCCGCGACCACCGTTTTCGATGCTCCCCTGTGCGACGAGTGTTGTGCCCACTCGAGTGCGGTGCTCGATTTTCCAAGCAGCTCCGTTTCCGCACTTACTATCGGCATCAGCCACGGTTGAGGTGATCTTTACGTGTCCTGCCACCGGACTCTTCCACGCAACCACGGCGGCACTGCTGGGAGATGGGTGAACGACAACTGAACGTGGTGGGATGTCCAAGGTCAGATAACTGATGCTCTCTTCAGAACGATTCGCCAACACACTCGGAGTCGCTTCAGATCCCCAGCCGTTGATTGAATCATATCCCTGCACTTTGGAAAGATAATTTGAAAACAATCCTGCAATTTTTCGAGTGTCATTATTTTCCAGACCCAGCAAGGCGTTCCAATTACCTAGCAACTCATGATCCAAATCATTGCCAGACACAGACCTACTTTCTGCCGATGACATTGCATCTGCTGAGCCTTGCAACTGACTCATCATGGCGTCGAGATATCTCGTGGTTCGACCAATCTCTTTATGCTGAATCGCACGAACTGCGACACTGAGCCTACTCACATCCCGCAACATGATTGATGAGGGGCTTCCGTTGGCATTTGCTTTCATCAGGAGACGAGGCTCTGACCAAACCACAAAATCCTGTGCATCTCCGTCACCCAGATCATGAGTCGTCAAGCTCACTTGAACATCGTTGCCGCCATCAGAGTTCGCCAACGGCAGACGCAATTCTTGCTGCTCAACCACAGGAATGACGGGATCCATCCAGCGTGCGGGTCCACCTTCCCGACCAATATGACCAATGGAGTTGAACTTCCAAAAACCATTCTGTGCCTGCTTAATCTTGTTCACCAATAAGTCAGCATCCGCAGATTTGGTTGTCTTGAAAAATGTTCGCAATTTACGAATCAAGAATGATCCAGACTCTTTGTTGGCCAGCGCGTCCCAGAGGCTGGAAAGATAACGCTGGTTCAAACCATTTTCCGATGCCACTTTCGCAATCGTAATGTCTCCACCATCCAATGCAGAGCGACTCTCAATTAGCGCTTTCAGGTACGAATCAACTGGTAACAAACCGCCTTGGTTTGTCTCAAACTTGATGCCTTGCAAATTCACCGATGAACCACCACCATCAGCAGTGTAACGGCGATAAAAGTCTTGAATTGCCGCCAACTTTTCATTCGTGTGGTCGCGTTGTGTTGTTGAAGCACTGAACGCGATTCCAGTTGGCAACAGCACCAAGTGCTCTGCTGTTCGTTTTGCGGAATCAAGATACTTGCGAACCAGTGAGGGCGACATTGCCTGTCCACTTCCAACGTTCGTAAAGCCCTCCCCCGCTGCTCCGTCAACAGGCAAGTCACGTGTTGGATCGAGCTCTGTTAATCCAGTCAAATCACGGATCGCATAGTCGTATTCAGCGTTACTCAACCGCCGCAATAAAACCGGTCCCGGATCCCCTGCCTTGGCAACCGCTTCGGCCTTCAGAAACGCATTTGTCCATGAACGCAATCGTTTCAAGTCGGCATCTGTGGGTTGCGGTGCATCTGGCGGCGGCATTTGCCGGCTATTCAGAACCTGGCGAACCTTCAGCCACACCTCTATTTCCCTGCGGGCCTTCTCAATTGAACCTGTCTCTTATACACATCTCCGAGCCCACGAGACCGAGGCTGATCTC
>CAJXTM010000507.1 GCA_913061385.1 uncultured Rhodopirellula sp.
CGTGGGCTCGGAGATGTGTATAAGAGACAGGTGGAACCTGTTGAGCCAGTAGAACCTGTTGAACCAGTGGAACCTGTTGAACCAGTGGAACCTGTTGAACCAGTGGAACCAGCTCCCGAACCAGGGCGTAATCGTGAACAAGATCGAGTTCAGATCAACCGCGAATTCGTTCATGCTCCCAAAGCACTCGACACCCTTGAGCTGCCCTCCATTGATGTATCGGCTTATGTCGCGGATGAACAAGCCGCCATCGTTCTTGGCAAGGCATTCTTTTGGGATCAGCAGATGGGTAGCGATGGATTCATCGCCTGTGCAACTTGCCATTATCATTTTGGCATCGACGTCAGGACGAAAAACACGTCCGCTCCCGGCGGCCATGCTTCGGCACAGTCACCAGACTTCACCGACCTCTCTTTTCACGGTCCTAATAAGGAGTTGACCCCATCCATGTTTCCGCTTCACGCGAAAGTGGATCCTCTGAAACGTACGATCGACTTCCCGGATGCGGAAAACTTGCCTGGGGAAAACGTAGTTGCATCCGATCACGAAGATAACATTCTTCGTGACGATGACGATGTTGTTGGTTCACAAGGCTTGAAGCGTAAAATTTTCAACGGTTTGAACCAAACAGCGAGTGGTTTCTCAGCTGCCGAAAAGGGCAAGAAAGATAATTCTGCTGTCGCCAAGTTGTTCCGCAAAGGTGGAAAAGATTTCCGAGCGGTTACTGGCCGTAATGCACCCACCACCTACGGTGCTGCATTCCACAAACGTTTGTTCTGGGACGGACGCGCTGAAAATCAGTTCAACGGTGTAAATAGCTCCGGCGACCGAGACACGGAAGCTCGCGTATGGAAATCGAATGCCCGAGGAACAAGGGCAATCAAGAAGCGTATCTCTATCAAGAACGCTGCTTTGGCATCAATTTCTGTAGAACCACCACGTGATACGATCGAGACATCTTTCACCGGAAGAACCTTTGCAATTCTGGGCAAGAAGATGTGTTTCCTTGAGCCTCTTGCAGGTCAAGAAGTCCACCCAGACGACAGCGTCTTGGGCGGCGGCGTGCTTGACGGAAAGACCTACGACGACTTGATCCGAGCAGCTTTCAGGCCTGAGTGGTATCGAGTTGCAACTGTCGATGGAACAACAACGCAGATGGAAGCTAACTTTTCCCTGTTCTGGGGCATCAGCCAAATGCTTTACATGCGAACTCTGATTCCAAATAACACTCGATACGACGAATTTGCGAACACAGGCTTCAACAATGGATTCACTGAGCAGGAAAAAGAAGGACTTCGTATCTTTTTGAACGAGGGAAAATGTGCAGATTGCCATCGTGGTCCTCACTTCGCGGCAGCCATTGTAGGTGACGGCGAGGAACCCATCGAGTCAATGCCGATGCAGTTCGGTAACGTGGTCAAGAACTACGATACTGGGTTCTACAACATCGGTGTGACACCAACGCTGAAGGATCTCGGCATCGGTGGCGTTGGAGCAGACGGAAAACCATTGTCCAACACACTGAGAGTTAAAGCTCGTCTCAGACGCCACGCTCCAAGTGCTGCGGTCAATGGATCGTTCAAGGTTCCGACTTTGCGGAACGTTGAATACACAGGACCGTACATGCACAACGGAAGTATGTCGACCCTTCGTCAGGTACTCGAATTCTACGCTCGCGGCGGTAACTTCGCCAACGAAGCAGATCGGGCACCTAACGTGAACGGAGTTGAACTGTTGCGAGACGATCCGTCAAAGATCGATGCGTTAGAAGCCTTCTTGCATACGTTGACCGACGAGAACTCAGAGATCAATGCAGAACCATTCGATCACCCAAGTCTTCGTATCGCCAACGGGGCAACAGCCAATGGTTCCGACATCTATGTCGAGATCGAGGCAAGTGGTCGTGAAGGTTTGCCCGGAGGACGATCCATGAGGGAGTTCGTTGAGATTCTCGAAGATGGCGGATTGACCACTGAGAATCGTACAGGCGTCGAAGAAGATTGATTCGATTACCTGTGAGGTGCAATTGACCACGGGATAGTTCCGCGGGTCAACATGTTAGCCTTACTTAAGGATGACTTGCTAACTGCGGAACAAGCCGATCGGTGATTTATCACCGGTCGGTTTTTCTGTGCGCTAACAGACAAACCCGAAGAAAGAGTCTAAATACACCGCATGCAACAAATGTGCGGTTTACAACAGAGAATCAGATGTATCGGCTTTGCCTCAACGCAGAATTTGACAAGTCTTAACGCGGTTGTATAGTTCAAGCTGAAGGGGCATCTACCCATGATCAGTTGAACGTAGGGCGAGACGCTGCCGCATATCACTGTAAGTTTCGTTCGAGATTGCGTTCTGTGCTCTCATGCGACATTGCTCGCCTCGCCTAACTCACGTACCATCCAACGGACCTCGAAATCAATGTACAAGGCATCGGATTGTGGATTGCACTCTGTGGACCTGCACGATGTGGAGATCGAGAAAGATCTGCTGGATCTTTTTCCTACGTCGGCCCTGTATGAGCATCTAGCGTTGCCATACAAACGAGATGGCGATTGCATTCTCGTTGCAGTCAGTGATCCTTTCGATTTTGATTTGATCTCTGAGCTTTCTCTTGCGACAGGAAAAGTACTAAGAGCGGTTGTGGCAGATCCGCAGGAGATTTCAAAGCAATTAAAGAAGCACTTGGGAGTTGCATCGAGCGTTCTGGGGGCATTGGAAGGGAATCAGGAAGAAGACCACGACGACGGTGTCGTGTTTGGTGACAGTTCCACTCTGGACAATATCAGTGAACAACGATCCGTAGCAAAACTGGTAACCGAATTACTCGAGGACGCGGTGCATCAAGGCGCAAGCGATGTACACCTCGAAAATGGGGAAGATGAATTTCAGGTTCGGTACCGTGTCGACGGCATGTTACGTTCGGTTTCATTTCCACCAAGCATGATGCAATTTCGATCGGCGCTCGTCAGCCGGATTAAAATCTTAGCAAAATTAAATATCGCGGAGAAAAGACTCCCACAGGACGGCAGGTTCAAAGCCACCATTCTGGATCGCCCCACGGACATTCGTGTTTCGATCATACCCATGTTGCACGGTGAAAACGTGGTCTTGCGAATTCTGGATCGAGGCAGGAGTGTTGTTTCAATCGAGGGACTCGAAATTCCATCACCCCAGGATGAAGAGTTCTTAGAGCTGATCAAGCAACCCAACGGCATCATTCTGATTACTGGACCAACCGGAAGTGGAAAAACGACGACGCTCTACAGTGCGTTGAGCGCAATTCATAAGCCAACGATTAAAATCGTTACGATTGAAGACCCGGTTGAGTACAGCCTTCCGGGAATTCACCAAATTCAGGTACAGGAGAAGATCGGCCGCACATTTGCAAACGGCTTACGTAGCATTCTGCGACATGATCCGGATGTCGTCTTGGTAGGGGAGATCCGCGATAAGGAAACGGCTCAGAGTGCAATGCAGGCTTCGTTGACCGGCCATCTTGTGCTTAGCACGCTTCATACAAACGATGCGTGCGGGGCGATTCCACGACTCGTAGACATGGGAATTGAACCGTTTCTCGTAGCCAGTACACTGCAATGCGTGATGGCTCAACGTCTGGTACGAAAGCTTTGCCCAGCATGCAAAATCCCCACCGATCACGAGCACGCTCCTTTGCCTGCAGACTTCCCCGGTGACATGCAGCAGGTTTTCCAAGGAACCGGATGCCGCGAATGTCAGGGCACTGGTTACCGCGGCCGTCTCGCAATTTTCGAACTCCTGAACTGTGATACCGAGATTCGCAAATTGACCGGTTCAGGCAGCGATGCGAACACCATTCGTCAACATGCATTGCATGCCGGGATGAAAACGTTAAGACAATCCGGTTGGGAAGCCGTTGCTGCGGGTAAGACTACAATCAACGAGATCTTGCGTTTGACAGGCTCACCAGATGAGCTGCAGCGTGATCTGAAATGATTGACTACAGATACTCTGCCATTAACCCAACGGGTGAATCAGTCCATGGATCGATTACCGCTGCCTCGAGAGGTGAAGCGGTCAGAGCCCTCATGGACCAATCTTTGTCGCCACTGAAAGTCCAAGCCGTGAGGGCTCCGGCACGGCAAAAACGAATTCGCAATCGCGACTTGGAATCACTTTATTCAAACCTTGCCGACTTGCTCGATGCAGGTGTGCCTCTCGTACGGGCAATCGAGCTGCTTGTCTCTCGGAGTCAGAACAACGGTTTGACGCCGGTTCTTCGTGAAGTTCGAGCACAGGTTGCCAATGGGAGTCGACTTTCCGAAGCATTGGCGGATCACCCAAACGTTTTTTCGCTGTTTACAGTGAATATCACACGCTGTCTCTTATACACATCTGACGCTGCCGACGACTCCTTACGTGTAGAT
>CAJXTM010000508.1 GCA_913061385.1 uncultured Rhodopirellula sp.
TACACGTAAGGAGTCGTCGGCAGCGTCAGATGTGTATAAGAGACAGCTATAGTGGCGAGCGGTTTACCGGGACTGATCCGCCCCAGCCCAATTTGTCGCGAAGTGCTCGGTAATCGTCATGCCCATTAACTGCTAGCATTTGAAATGTTTGCTCGGCTCGTTCAATCCGAACTCGATCCCCAGGCAGCAGACGACTCAATATTCGACCATCCACAACGATGCTGGTCGACTCGTTTGGTTCTATAACGGTGAGTTCAAGCACCGTGTCAGCAGAGTCGACGAGGGGGCGATAGGTCAGCGTGTGTGGGCTGATTGGCGAAATAACAATGGCTGGTAGATGTCGCCGAAGAATGGGGCCGCCCGCTGACAGATTATGTGCGGTTGATCCGATTGGCGTAGCGACAATCAGTCCATCACAGCGATACCGAGTTGCTAAGGCACCGTCTGCATAAAGATCGATATCGAGGATTCGGTAAGGCGGCCCGCCAAGGACGGCAGCTTCGTTAAGAGCAAGCTGCTGCGAGATTACGCGATCGTCTCTGATCAGCGATGTTTGCAGCATCAGGTGATCCACAACCCTGAATTCAGCTCGGGACACCTCGGGCCAAACCTGCAGAAAGTCATCAGGCGATAAGGCAGCAAGAAAGCCCAAACGCCCACAGTTGATGCCGAGCACAGGTGACTGTTGGGAGCCCATTTGACGAGCTGTTTGCAGGATGGAACCATCACCGCCAAGTACGATTACCAGATCAGGTTTCACTTGCGAAAAGTCGTAGCTGAAATCTAGGTCTTCAGCCACAATCTCGGCATGTTCCTCGATGGCAGGTCTCAGTCTTTCCAGGGCGGCCCGTACCGTTTCACGCTCGGGCACACCCAATATTACCACCTTCGGTTTTTGGGCATGGTCGCTGATCCAAGTGCGGGCCGATTCGGCGGACATCAATTCTGGTTTCCAATCAACGTCGGGCTGGAATTTGGTAGGCAATCCCGGTGGCAATAACCAACCTGTTGCAATCACGCGGGTTCAGAAGCATCGAACAGTTCGATAAATCTGGATGTTCTGGTGGAAGTGTACATCTCGGTAAAACAATAGTTGAATTGAAACGTGCTGTTATCAACATCAACGCGTTTCAACTGCTTGATCGTAGATTGGAATTGGCCATGTCGCGGCATGTTTGAGTAATTTTGGGCACGCTGAGCCCATGCTGATCGAACAAATCACCGCGATCGCCGTGTTCGATGAACTCATCTGGGAACGCGAGTACACGGATGGATCGTGTGTCGAGTTCTTCGGTCACAGCACATTCTATAAAAGCAGAGCCGAAGCCACCCATCTTTGCACCTTCTTCGACGGTCACCACAAACTTTCCATCAGTCAGTGAATGCCGAACCATTTCAATGTCCATTGGTTTGACGAACCTGGCGTTGATGACGGCCACGTCGAGTTCGTCTTTCACCGCTTCAGCTGCCGCCACGGCTTGTTCTAGCATGGCACCAAAGGCAATGATCGCTCCATCACTTCCGTCTCGAATGGTTTCCGACTTGCCTATTTCGACCGGAGCAGGTGTGTGTTCGAGTTGCAGCGCGGAAGCTTTTGGATAACGGATGCTGGAAGGTTGATCGTGTGCTAGGGCGGCACTTAGCATCAAATCTACTTCTGCCGAGTATCCCGGTGCCATGCAAACCATGTTGGGGAATAATCGCATGTAGCCGATATCAAAAAGTCCATGATGTGTCGGGCCGTCCGGGGCGGTTAGGCCAGCACGGTCGAGCATGAATACGACTGGCAAATTTTGAAGAGCGACTTCTTGGAAAATCTGATCGTAGCTTCGTTGCAGAAACGTGCTGTAGATATCGACAATCGGCCGCAAGCCGGTTTTACATTGTCCTGCAGCGAATGCGACCGCGTGCGACTCACAGATGCCTACATCGAAGAACCGGTCAGGGAACTCTTCGCGGAGTGGTTCCAGTTTGTTGCCTTGGCACATCGCCGCGGTGATCACGGTAACCCGTGGATCGGATGCCATTTGTTTGCGGATCGCTTCGCGAGCGTGCAGGGTGTACGGAGGCAGTCCTTCACTTTTCTGAGTGATCGCTTTACCGTCGTCATCCGTGAAAACAGGAGGCGTGTGAAAGAATACCGGGTCTTCGGCGGCGGGTTTGTAGCCGTGTCCCTTCTCAGTCACCACATGGAGCAGAACGGGGCCTTTGATCTCCTTGGCCATTGCCAAGTACTTTCTGGTCAGTGCCATGTCATGACCATCGATCGGGCCGATGTAGCGAATGTTCAACTCTTCGAAGAGCATTCCACCCAGCAGACCGGCTTTCACGCCCTCTTTCATTTGGGCCAGAAAGCGTTCGGTGGGGTCACCGAACATCGGAACATGGTCAAGCAGACGCACGACCTCACTCTTTAGACCGGTGTAGAACGGATTGGATCGCAGGCGGTCTAAGTAGGTTGCCACTGCCCCGACGCGTGGACAAATTGACATCTTGTTGTCGTTCAGAACGATGGTCAGATCGTCGCCAAGTTCACCTGCGTTATTCAACGCCTCAAAGACAATCCCGCTGGGGAATGCCCCGTCACCGATGACAGCTACGGTGCGGCGTTCTTCTTGGCCACCAACCACATCTCCACTACGAAGGCCCACAGCAGTGCTGACGCTGCAACCTGCATGCCCGGTCATGAACAGGTCGTAAACACTTTCGTGAGGGTTTGGGTAACCCATCAGACCGCCGCTGGTCCGAATCCCCGCAAAGTTCTTGTAGCGGCCAGTGACCAATTTGTGAGGATAGACTTGGTGCCCTGTATCCCAGATCAAGCGGTCGGTACGGAAATCGAATTCGCTGTGCAGCGCAAGGCAGAGCTCTACCACCCCTAGGTTCGAGGCAAAGTGAGCGGTGCGGGTTGCAAGCAGATTGCAGAGCACATCCCTAATCTCGGATGCAGTCTGTTCAAGCTGCTGAGGTGAAAATTCACGAAGTGGTGTGGCATCTTCCAACCCAGCCAGAAGTGGGTGCTCGCCGAGTGGGTGATGGTCACCCTCAGTGGATATTTTGTTCAATGTGATCGCTCCAGTACAAAATCAGCCAACAGCCGTAGGCGTCGACCAGAATCGCCAAATTTCTCAGCACCACCCCTAGCTGACGCAATCAGCTCCTGTGCTTTCCGCTGAGCCTGCTCCAGCCCCATTACGCCGGGGTACGTTAATTTTCCCCGAGCAGCGTCTTTTCCTGTCTTTTTTCCAAGGGTGCTTGCTTCCGCAGTGTAATCAAGCAGGTCATCGACGACTTGAAAAGCAAGACCAATCGCGGCTGCGTAGCTGCCCAACAAATCACGCTGTTCGCTATTCGCATCGACCAAGATCGCGCCCAAATCTAGCGAGACCGAGAACAAAGCCCCGGTTTTTCTTCGGTGAATCGATTCTAAGTGAGCTAGGCGGGGATCTACCGAAGGCTCATCGGTCAACACTGTCTCTTCTTGGCAACCCGCTATTCTGGGACGGTTGGGCTCAGCGAGGCTCGGCGTCCGCTCGGCAGCCAAGTCGTCGGCTTGTCCACCAACCAGCCGAGATGCTCCCGCTGCCACCGAAAGAGAACGCACAGCGGCGATCGCTTTTTCGGGTGATTTGATGTGCTTACTGAGATGGTGGAAGGCTTCGGTAAGTAACGCATCGCCTGCTAGAATTGCAGTCGCTTCGTCAAATTTGATGTGTACGGTAGGCCTGCCTCTGCGCAGGTCGTCATCGTCCATGGCTGGGAGGTCGTCGTGAATGAGCGAGTAAGCGTGGATCATTTCGACAGCGACCGCTGCTGGAATCACGGCATCAACTGAACCACCGCAACACTCTGCCGCCATCATCACCAAAGCGGGACGCAAACGCTTGCCAGGCGCGAGGAGTGCGTAGGACATAGCCTCGCTGAGCCTTGGAGGGCAACCGCTGCCAAATTCGCAAGCCTCCTGAAGGGCCTGCTCAATCTTGGGACGCAGGTCATCGAAGCCACAATCGACCGAGTTTTTTGGGGAATTACAAGACATCTGTAAAGGAGTGATCGCTGCGGTGGCTGGAAATTAGAGGCCGGACAGAGTCTAGAAGAGGCCGAGCGAATCGTCCACGCTACTGTCACTCGCAATCGTATCGTTGAGTGTTTCAGGGTCATTCCCCGATTTGGCAGCGTTTTTCGGGCGATTTCCAGTTTTTGAGCGTTTAGCAGGCGTTGAGTCCAGCGGTGGTGACGAGGTGACGGCGTTTCCATCCGCATCAAAGCCTGAAAGCTGACTGATCTTTTGTTCAGCTGCGTCGAGCAGGGACTGGCATTGCTTCAGCTCACGAATCCCCTGTTCATATTTTTGGAGCTGTCTCTTATACACATCTCCGAGCCCACGAGACCGAGGCTGATCTC
>CAJXTM010000509.1 GCA_913061385.1 uncultured Rhodopirellula sp.
ACGTAAGGAGTCGTCGGCAGCGTCAGATGTGTATAAGAGACAGCGTCTTGACCTGCTCGCATCCCATAAGTGGAAAGGATGTCATCGCCCTCGTCGGAGCGTATTTCAATATCATTATTCGCTTTTAGTCGAGACAGACGGATGTAATCCGTATCTGGGCCGGTGTTTACTGTGATGTCATTCAGTGCCTTTGCCCGGTAAACACTAACACGATCGACACCTCCGTCCGCCTCAATGTTCAGATCCTTGGCCTTCACCCACGAGAGCCGTAGCTGGTCATCACCGCTATCACCATTTACCAACAGCAGGCCATTTGTACTGGTTTGTCGAACATCAACCCAATCGTCATCGACCCCCGCCTCGACGCGAATTTGCTGAGTGGTGGTGACATTCAGTAGCTTGACCAAATCATTTCCGCGAGAGGTGAAAATCCCGAGATAACCGTTCGGAGTATCTGCCAAGCTGAGGTTTTCTACCTTGACTTGATCATCACCATCCGCAGTTCGAATGATGACTGACTCAATCAAGTTTGCTGCAAACAACTGCGACGGGGCACCATTGATGGTCGTCCCTGTCAATCCAGTAACCTGAATCTGATTCGGCGCCACCTCCGTCACAACGAGTTGGTTATCAGCCGCGTCCCCACCCAAGGCCAATGTTGTCCCCACTAAATTGCCAATGATGTTGCCGGCAAGTGGGTTCCGTGATTCAAGAGGTTGCAAACGAAGTGAGCGTTGATTTGCCTTACGCATGGTGAGAACCTTAGGTGGTAGAGAAGAGGCATCGAAGACGAGAGATGCGGCAACCCGCATGACTGACACAGCGAGCACAGCTCATGCCAAACATCGAAAAATAAAATCCGTACTATGCGTCAGAATTACTGTTTTGGCATGATTTCAGGACTTTTAAGTCATCAAATAGTGCTTTTCAATCACATGAATGGAGCCACAAAAAACTGATTCAGACATTCATTCGTGTCTCAGAATGAGCCACCAGTCCAAGCTTGAAATGCTTTTTGCGTCTGTGGCTATACGTTGAAAGTCGTTGCCTTCATCGATTCGTGCGATGAGTCGACCACTCATGGTGCAAAACCCCCATCGATAACTTGGCCAACAGCACCGGCGTGAGACGAATGGCCTTTACCAGCGCCGCCCCATGCGTCGCATCCACTTGCCCATCCTGAAACGCAGTGGGAGATTCTGTCCACACTCATGTTGACCCGTAACAATCAAAGATCTCCCAGCGAGACGTTGTTCGCAAGGTTTCGACTTGGCCAGCCAGTGGTTTCTGCAAGCAAAAAGCCACATCCAGCCAAGCAATGGGATCACCTCGCTAACTCGTCTATAATCGCGATCACGATTCATCACCTTGCCAGCTATGAGTTCTGGCAACGTACTGAGATTTACAATGAATGATTTTCAAACGACGCATCAATTCTAGAGAAATATAAACTATGAAAATTCAATCAAGCTGGCGCATCGTTGCATTGACGGCTGTGTTCGCGATCAACTGCAATCTGGCGAAAGCCGCCGACAAAAATGCGCCTGAGAACAAACCTGGGTACATGAAATCCAAAGATGTTGGTGCTGCCGCACCCACCGATGCAGATGTGCCGTTTGATGGAACGATGAAATCGGTGAAAGAGAATTGGGAGATGTGGCCCAAGCCGGACATGGCGATCACCTGGTCAATCGTTGATGATCCCGTCGATGATGGCACAACACTGATGACGAACGGCGGCAAACGATGGGGCACCCACGATCTGGTCACCAAAAAGAAGTACACCGATTTCGAGGGCCACGTTGAGTTCGTATTGATGGGTAACCGTAACGATGACAAAGTCGATGGTTACAGCAATAGTGGGGTTTATCTACAAAACCGATACGAACTGCAAATCGAGTCTCCCAAAGGCAAGGATGCGGACGATCCGTACAATTGGAAGATCGGTCCACACGGGATCGGAGCATTCTGCATGGAATGCGTACCCGATGTAAACGCGTGGCGGCCCAACGGCCAATGGCAATCCTTTCACGTCATCTTCAAAGCGCCGAAATGGGACGGTGACAAGTCCATCGAACCGGCGCGTGCTACCGTGTGGTGGAACGGAGTCAAGGTTCACGACAACGTCCCCATCAAGCATGCTAATGGTGGTGTCAGTGTCAGCCCATCCGCTGAAGGTCTTAAACTTCAAGAGCACGGACAGGATGTGCGGTTCCGCAATGTTTGGGTCGTCGACCAGAGCAAATAGGATTGAGGGCAACTCAAGTTTCCAAACGACTTGTATTGCCTTGGGGTGAAATGGGGCACCCAAACACCGCAAGATCAACAGCCTAGAACGCACCGACTTACCACGGCCAGTGGCTTGCCCCGAGTGACTTTTGATCTTCGCTAACACTATTTAGCGATTCTTCCAGCCCGTTCGTTCATGACGAACTGGCATCTTCGGGAACAGGTTGGCCTGATTGGTTGTCGATCAAAAATATCACTCGCGACCCAAAACAGCATCTGCTGATCATTCTGAAATTCCAAGATTGCCGCGACGGTCGTAAGACAAAATCGCGATACGGACATCAAAGGAGTTGTCAGGCGTCTCGGCATGAATTCAATCCTATCAAATCAACCGAGTGATAAGGGGCGAATACGGGTGACAGTGAACTCTCTTCAATGGCTTGATCTTGTCTGCCCCCGCTTGTCGCGAAGGCTTTTCGGCTCACCGGATCACTGCACCGGATCACTGCACCTTGATTTCAGGGCGTTGCATTCAGCAAGTACGAATCATCTTGAACGGGTTGCTTCTGACGAGTGTTTTGTGCCATTCAGCAATCGACTTCACGACGAGTATCGATGCTTGTCAGGAGATTTTTTTCAACACTTTCGAAGTCCCAAGTTTACTAGCAAGATGCATCTCACCTCCCTGACCTTCGCGAACGGAGCACCCTTTTGATGGTTGAGCATTATTTGTAGCAAAAATTTCTCCTGAAACCCATTTCGTTAATTGCCTCAGAGTGACCGTAAATAGACTAAGGTCCTGCACCTTTACATCCGGAAATGCCCTTCACTGGGTGGATACACAGAGATTGACTTTCCTCAATCATGAAAACAACTATCAAAGTAATGCAATTCATCTGTCCGACCGGTTTCTACGGTGCGGAACGTTGGATACTGGCCTTGGCGAAATATCTCGACCCACAGCAGGTAAGCTGCGATTTAGCGATTACGTCTGAACCCACCAACCAAGATCTCGAGCTTACCCGGCAATACAAACAACTTGGTTTGGAAACACACGAAATCGCGATGCGAGGCAAATTTGATCTAGCAGCGATATCGAAACTGGCCAACATATTAATAAACGAAGATTTTGATCTTATCCACACACATGGCTACAAGTCCGACATCATTGGATTGTTAGCGGCAAAAAAAGCGGGCATTCCTTGCGTCATCACGCCGCATGGTTTTTCAACCCACATGGATTTCAAACTGCGGATTTTCAGTTGGCTCGGAGGCAAGGCACTACGACGTGCTACGAAAGTCGTTCCCCTCTCTCAGCAACTCATGAAAGACTGCGAACAACTTCGAGTTCCAGAAAACAAAATGCTGTACATTCAAAATGGTGTTGATTTGTCGGAGGTGGAAGCACAAGAAAAACCTGAGCGTCAATCAGGTGCTCCTAAACGCATTGGTTTCGTCGGACAATTGATCAGCCGCAAGAACGTATTTGACTTATTAGCCGTGTTTGATGCTTTGCATGCCAAGCATCCAGCAACCCGTCTCATCATTTTGGGCGATGGAGATCAGCGTGCTGAGTTGGAAGCACATGCTCAGACACTTCCCAGCAAAGAAAATATCGAATTCCTTGGCTTCCGAAACGATCGGCTTGAACTTCTGAAGTCATTTGATCTTTTTGCAATGACCTCAACACTAGAGGGAATTCCACGTTGCCTCATGGAAGCAACCGCAGCAGAGATCCCCGTCGCTGCTTACGACATCCCAGGCATCGACCAACTGATAACTCATGAATCCACAGGCCTATTGGCACCGCTCGGGGACAAGCGACTGTTGTTGCAGCATTGGGAGACCATGCTATTCGACACCAAAAAAGCTCGGGAATTATCGACCGCTGCAAAGGATTTTGTGTACCAGAATTACTCAGCCCAGCGGATGGCAAATGAGTATACGTGCCTGTTCAAAGAACTCACCACAAAGATTTAGTCGATCCTGCGCCGAGCACTAAATGCCACGAAGTGCTGAACACCGCGACTTTGATACTTCCGCCATTTTTCAGTAGCCACCGATATGAATACCGAAATCGCTCAGGTGGTGTGCTGCTTTCACTTTAGAAGGCGATGGGTCTACAATCTGTCTCTTATACACATCTGACGCTGCCGACGACTCCTTACGTGTAG
>CAJXTM010000510.1 GCA_913061385.1 uncultured Rhodopirellula sp.
CGAGATCAGCCTCGGTCTCGTGGGCTCGGAGATGTGTATAAGAGACAGAATCCATGGAATTATTCGAGGATGGGATGGCAGACACAGTGATCAGCAATAGCCTGCTGCACCACTTGGATGAACCAGTCGTGGGCCTGGAAACTGCTCTTCGCCTAACTCGAGATGGTGGTCGTCTATTCATCCGCGATTTGGCTCGGCCAGAAACGTTGGAAGAAATCGAAAGTCTGGTTCAGGCCTACAGCGGGAAGGAAAGCCAGAATGGGCAGCAATTGTTCCGACAATCTCTTCACGCAGCTCTGACCCTGAGGGAAATCAGGTCCATTGCGAGGGGCCTTGGCATCCCCGAAGATCACGTTCAAATGACAAGCGATCGTCACTGGACCATCGATTGGTGTCGATCAGCCTGATCGTTGACGGCAACAAGAAAGAGACCCGACGGAAATAGAGAACAACCGCACTTGGTGTGATTCATGCGCAACTATATTCAACTGCTCGACGAAGTTCTCAGCCACGGCTTTGACCGCGATGACCGAACAGGTGTCGGCACTCGTGGACTTTTCGGTCGGCAGATGCGATTTGATCTCTCGCAAGGCTTTCCGCTGTTAACAACCAAAAAAGTTCACATCCGGTCAGTGATATACGAACTTCTGTGGTTTCTCAAAGGCGACACCAATATCAAGTGGCTGACAGATAACGGCGTCACGATATGGGACGAGTGGGCTGACGAGGATGGAAACTTGGGACCGGTCTACGGTCACCAGTGGCGATCCTGGCAATGTCCAAACGGGACAACAATCGATCAGATCGCTCACGTTCAAAATGAAATACGCAGCAATCCACAATCGAGACGATTGATCGTGTCAGCATGGAACGTCGCCGATGTGGCAGACATGGCACTGCCCCCCTGCCACCTATTATTTCAGTTTTACGTTGCGGGTGACCGACTATCGTGCCAACTTTACCAACGCAGCGGTGACCTGTTTTTGGGCGTGCCCTTTAATATTGCAAGCTATGCGCTTCTGACAATGATGATGGCCAAGGTGACCGGCCTGCAGCCAGGTGAGTTCGTCCACACCCTCGGCGATGTACACTTGTACAAAAACCACTTTGACCAAGCTCGCGAACAGCTTGCCAGGCATCCGCGACCGCTCCCGAAGATGCAAATCAATTCAACCCCTGAATCGGTGAGCGACTTTACATTCGAGGACTTCACGCTGATCGGCTACGATCCGCATCCCCGTATCAAGGCTCCGGTGGCCATTTGAGCGACAATACTCAGAGTACCAACGAGCAGGGAAGGGTCACGGCCGTCGTTGCAATGACGCCCACGGGAGTGATTGGACTGAACGGAGACATGCCTTGGCGGTTGAGCAGCGACCTTCGCCGCTTCAAACAGTTAACAATGGGCGGGGTCTTGATCATGGGACGGCGCACCTATGATTCCATCGGCCGTCCGCTCCCAGGCCGGCGAACGATTGTCGTCACACGGAACCCCGAATGGTCATCTGAGGGGGTCGATTCGGCCCCGAATCCGGAAAAAGCGTTAAAAATGGCCGGTCAGGATCGTTGTTTTGTGGTCGGGGGAGCAGAAATTTACCGACAAATGTTACCTTATTGCCATGAATTATGCCTCACGAGGGTATGGTCCACGGTGGAAGGGGACACAAAATTGACGATTGACCTATCGCAGTTCAGGGTCATCGAACAAACTCGTGTGCCAGCAAGTGCTCGGGATGATGTCCCGACCGAGTTTATAAGAATGACTCGGCAAAATTCTTGCAAAAAATGATGCCTTGTCCCCATTGAGCAAATAGGGGGCCGGTCGGTATATTTCGGGACTACTTGGTCGAACATGCTGCAATTTTCGTGGCTCAGACTCGGTTTCCCCTTGCCCTGATGAACATTAGACCTTTCTCCGGAGTCCGGTTATGCCCCGCTTGATGGGCGTCGATATCCCCAACGACAAACAAATTCAATACTCGCTTACTTACCTTTACGGCATTGGCTTGCACAGTGCGCGGGAGGTATGTGAGAAATTGGGAATTGACCCCGCGAGGGCCGCAAGTGAAATCCAAGAGGATGAACTGGGCCGAATCGCTGCTTTACTGGAACGCGATTACACGGTTGAAGGTCCACTTCGCCGTCAAGTCGCCCAAAATGTTGGGCGTCTGCGCGAGATCAGGGCCTATCGCGGGCTCCGGCACCGCAATGGCTTGCCTGTCCGTGGTCAGCGAACCAAGACCAATGCCCGCACCCGCAAGGGGCCGCGTAAGACGGTTGCCGGCAAGAAAGGTGTCAAGGACTTGCGTTAGTCCGCGACCCTTCCGTTTTCCTATTCCGAATTCCAATTTCCAAGAGATCCTTTGCCGTGGCAAAGTCCAATAAAAAGAAACGCGTTCGCCGCAATGTCTCCAACGGCATCGCCCATATTCACGCGACGTTCAACAACACGACCGTGACCATCACAGACCCCAAGGGCGACACCCTTTGTTGGGCCAGTGCAGGCACAAGCGGTTTCAAGGGAAGCCGCAAAAGCACTCCTTTCGCAGGTCAGTGTGCTGCCCAACAAGCAGCGGAAAAGGCCACGAAGTTCGGAATGCGAGACGTGGAAGTTCGCGTGAAGGGCCCCGGCTCCGGACGAGAGAGCGCCATTACCTCGCTTCAGGCAGCCGGCTTAAATGTGAAGTTGATCGAGGATGTGACCCCAATTCCGCACAACGGTTGTCGGCCTCGCAAGAAACGTCGCGTCTAGTCCCAGCACGCCGGCTTCACGGCGACTCCGACCAGCAAATAAAATCATCATTCGCTCCGTATGATGACGGGTGTAAATACCCATTAACCCCAGCAGCTTCACCTCCCACATCTGTTATTCAGAACTGAGGTAATCATCACGATGCATATACGTTGGCGTGGCATGGAACTTCCAAGTGCATTGGAAGTCGACCGCGATACACTAACTGAGACCTACGGCAAATTTTACGCAGAACCATTTGAGCGTGGTTTTGGTGCGAGCGTGGGTAACAGCCTCCGTCGCGTGCTGCTGAGCAGCCTGATGGGCAGCGCGGTCACTCAAATCAAAATTCGTGGTGCCCAGCATGAATTTACGACCATCCCGGGCGTCCTAGAAGACGTCACCGAGATCGTTCTTAATGTCAAAAGCATCGTTGTCAGCAACCACAGCGAAGCAACTCGTGTCATCACCGTCGAAAGCGACAAAGCGGGTGTGCTCACAGGTGCCGACGTTCAAACCGATTCAGACGTTGAAGTGATCAACAAAGATCATGTCATCGCAACTCTCACCGATGACGTTCCATTCATGATGGAAATGGTCGTTGAGAACGGGCGGGGCTACGTCCCGAGCACCGAACATAGCGCAGTGGACCACGAAATTGGGATTATCCCAGTTGATGCCGTCTACAGCCCGATCACCCGGGTTCGATACGAGGTTGAAGAAACTCGTGTCGGCCAGAAAACAAACTACGATAAGCTAAATCTGGAAATCTGGACCGATGGTTCAGTTAACCCAGAAATGGCTTTGGTGGAATCGGCAAAGATCTTGCGAAAGCACCTCAATCCTTTCGTACAGTACCGCGAACTCGGACCGAGCATTTTCTCGGCCGCTCGAGGTGGTGCTGGATCGCCGGAAGCCCAGCTGGAAGCGAAGCTGAACATGACATTGGCCGACTTACGTTTGTCGGTTCGTGCCAACAACTGCTTGGAGAGCGAAAACATTCAGACTGTGCGTGATTTGGTTCAAAGAACCGAAGACACGTTGTTGGAAGTACGCAATTTCGGCGACACAACCTTGAATGAGGTTCGTGAAAAACTTTCACAGTATGGTCTACACCTTGGAATGCGAGTCCCTAACCAACCTCTCTTTTAGAGAACGGTTAGCAAATCGCAGTCACCCCATCCTTTAACGACATAATTTGACGGACTTGATGCCATGCGTCACCGACGACGAGGCCGCACACTTGGAAGAAGCCCGAGCCACCGCAAGGCTTTGCTTAAGAACCTAGTTAGCGCGCTATTTTTGACTGAGCGAGATGCAACACTCGATGACAATGCACCTAAGGTAGCAGGTCGTATCACGACTACGCTGCACAAGGCAAAGGAGGTACGGCCCCTAGTCGAGAAGTGCATCACGATCGCCAAGAAAAGCATTCCTTCTGCAGAAGCTGCCGAGAAACTGGCAACATCGGCGGAACGTGGTAGCGACGAGTGGAAGAAGTGGCGTAAAAGCGATGAATGGCAGAAATGGGCGAATGCTCGTGCTCCAGTAGTCACTGCGCGCCGACGAGTCATTCAGCTGATTGGCGACAAAGAAGCAGCAAAGATTCTGTTCGATTCTATCGCCGAGCGTTATGTCGATCGGCCTGGCGGATACACTCTGTCTCTTATA
>CAJXTM010000511.1 GCA_913061385.1 uncultured Rhodopirellula sp.
TACACGTAAGGAGTCGTCGGCAGCGTCAGATGTGTATAAGAGACAGAGCCGGTACCGCGCTCGGTTTTCAAGTTTTAATGATCAGTCATCATGACGTGAATCACTTTATTCGTCATGCGGATCGAGTTTATCGACTATCCCCCGATCGTGGGGAAGGTGTCGGGATCGAAGAGGTTCGATCAGACAGCCCTGTTGAGTTGGACCACTAGTTGAGTTGGACCACTAGTTGAGTTGGGCAACTGGTTGGGTTTGGGTGTCTGTGATGAAGGGGGTTTGCCATCGCTGAGCTGCATTTGGGGGTGATGGATGGGGCTGTTGGTAAACCGGCTTCAAGTGGCAGGTGGCAGCTTCAGCAATCTAGGGAACGCAATGCCATGGGTGCGCTGTTTTGCATTGAGTAGCGTACGTTCTGGTTATCAGGGAATCGTGTTTGGAACAGGGTGCTGACAGGCGTTGGGCATTTTTCTGCGTTACTGATTAAATGCGACGTGTCGAACGGTTTCTCGAATGCACAGCCAAGGCTGGGAGTGCGAGTGAAGGTGCCGTGTTTGTAGCTGAGGTGTTGGAGGCGTTTGTGTTGCTTGGTGGGGAAGTGTGCGGGAATTGTCGTGTTCTTAAAAAGGATGGTGTTTTGCTCAAATTCGGTGGTGGAAACCTGTATGATATGATTAGTTTGGTGGGTGAAATTCGGAGGCCTCAAGTTGTCCGCGGGCTAGCGTTTTATGTGGCATCGTTTGCTCAACGTTGAGTAAACGTTGAGTAAACGTTGAGTAAACGTTTGGCGAGCGTGTAGCAAATGTTGATTTCCTGCCTAAGCTCAGGGGCGTCACTGATCGCCGAACTCATGCCCTTTTCTGGATCAAATCCATCACATTGAAAATTCACAGCATCCGAAGTCGACAGGCGGTATTCATGCGCTGGCAACCGGCCGTTCTTTCCGTTCTTTAGCTGCTGCGATATTGGCCGAGTGCGGCCCATTCGCTTTGTGCCCATATCAATGGCAACCATCAATCACATTGGCAGCAATTAATGACAGACCAGACGGATGACATCGAGGCCGTAGAAAAACTTGGCCGGGCTCGAGACGCGATTGTCGCTGAATTGCGCAAGACGATTGTTGGGATGGACGACGTCATCGATGAGATGATGATTGCCATCTTTGCAAGAGGGCATTGTCTGTTGGTGGGTGTTCCGGGATTGGCGAAAACGTTATTGGTAAGTTCGCTGGCAAAAACAATGGCGCTTTCTTTTAAACGGATTCAGTTCACACCCGACTTGATGCCTTCTGATATCACTGGAACTGAATTGCTTCAGGAGGATCCCACAACCCATGAGAGGCGGTTCAAGTTTCAAAAGGGGCCAGTGTTTACCAATTTGCTGCTTGCTGACGAGATCAATCGAACACCTCCTAAGACACAGGCCGCGCTGTTGGAGGCGATGCAAGAAAAGCGTGTCTCGTCTGGTGGTGAAGAGTTCGTGCTGGACAAACCATTCTTCGTGCTCGCTACACAAAATCCAATTGAACAAGAGGGTACGTATCCACTGCCCGAGGCTCAGCTCGACAGGTTCCTGTTCAACGTGATGGTAAAGTATCCGAGTCGGGACGAAGAGCTCGATATCATGCGGAGCGTGACCAACGATGACGAGCCGGTGCTGAACGAAGTGGTTGACGGACCGACGATTGAAGAGTTACAGCATGTTGTTCGCCGTATTCCAGTGGCTGATCATGTATTTGAATATGCGGCAGCATTGGTGCGGGCAACACGACCAGATGAGCCTGAATCGCCAGAGTTCGTGAAAAAACTGATGGCATGGGGCGCCGGTCCACGCGCGTCCTTGAACTTGATTCTGGCTGGAAAGGCGCGGGCAGCGCTTCGCGGACGCTGTCACGTGTCAGTTGATGACATCAGGGAGTTGTGTCTTCCCGTCCTGCGTCATCGCATCATTCCAAGTTTTGCAGCAAGGGCCGAAGGAATGACGACTGATGACCTGATTGAGAAACTCGTTTCAGAAATTCCGTCCGATGAAAAATTGCTTGCGCGGAAGATAGGCTGATTCGATGTCTGACCATCAACCGCAGACCAATTACCTTGATCCCGAGGTGTTGCAGAAAATCGGCGACCTTGAATTCATCGCACGTGAGGTGGTCGAAGGGTTGCGGGTGGGAAGTCATCGCAGCCAGTTGCGTGGATTTAGCACCGAGTTTGCGCATCACCGGCAATACGCACCCGGCGATGCACTGCGCACCATCGATTGGCGGGTGTTTGGTCGCACTGATCGGTACTACACAAAGCTTTATGAAGCAGAGACGAATTTTGATTGCTACCTGCTGATGGATGCCAGTGCATCGATGAGTTATGCATCTGGCAAGGTTAGCAAACTGGAGTATGCCAAGTTTCTGGCAGCGTCGCTTGCCTATTTGGTGCTTAAGCAGCGTGATTCGGTAGGTTTGTCGATTTTTGATTCGGAGGTGCTGGCTTACCAGCCACCACGATCAACGATGAGCGTGATATTACAGATTGAAAAGCTGCTGCGTGACATCAAACCGGTACCAAAAACCAGTGTCGCCAAGCAGTTGCACGATGTTGCTTTGATGATCAAGCGGCGAAGTTTTGTGGTTGTGATTTCAGATTTGCTTGCCGATGTCGACGATGTTTTGGCAGGCTTGAAGCATCTCCGTTTTGATGGCCACAACGTCGTCGTGATGCATACGCTGGATCCCTATGAACTTGAATTTCCCTTTCAGGGTGCTTGGTGTTTTGAGGGGCTTGAGTCAGAGGAACCACTGACCACGCAGGCCGAGCGGATTCGGGATGATTACCTTGCCAGTCTCAACGAATATGTCGAGTCGATTCGGAATGGGTGTCTCGCCAGTCAAGTCGACTACACGCTGATTGATACTTCGCGGCCGCTGGATCAGGTGCTAAGTGAGTTCGTCCACAAGCGTCAGGCGACGCTTGGTGGCCCCTCAGCGGGAGCACGTGGATGACATTTCTCAATCCGCTCATTTTGCTGGGTGTGCTAGGCATTGGATTGCCAGTGCTTGCCCATCTGATCAACCGTCAACAGATTCGGCGGACTGATTGGGCGGCGATGCAATTTTTGAATCGGAGTGTCCGCGTACGTTCACGACAGATCCGATTGCGTGATGTCCTGTTGTTGCTGATGCGTTGTTTGGCGTTGTTGCTGCTGGTGTTTGCGTTTGCTAGGCCTGCGAGCGACACTGCTGAAGGGGTTCGTTTGGCCGGCGAGCAGCGGGCGGGTGTCATCATTGCACTCGATGGCTCGTTCAGTATGGCGCATAGCAACGGCAATACCACTCGTTTTGAACGCGGCATTGAAAAGATCAAGCGCATTGGCGAGCTGGTCAAGCGGGGTGACCCGGTTTCACTCGTTTTGTTTGGCGGTCAGCACCGCGTCGTGCTTCGTAACGTGGCATACGATCCTGATCGTTTTGCGGAGGTGCTGGCCGAGCAGCAACCAAGGCCCGAAACCATGGATCTGAACAGCATCTGCAAGCGGCTGGAAACGCTAGTCGAGGACATGGACGCGCCGCAGAAAGAGGTTTACATCGTCACCGACACGCAAACGCGAGACTGGGGGGATGTCTCTGTGCCGATGTTTAACGCGATGAAAAGCCTGAGCGAGATTGCAGCGGTTTTTCTGGTTCCGGTGACTGGGGCTGATGACAACCTTGCGGTGACGGCGTTGAATCTCGTCTCTGGCAAGCTACGTAATGGATCAGTCGCCCGCTACCGCGCGACCGTGCACAATTTCGGACAAAAACCAGCGGTCGACGTTGAGATTCGATGTCGTGTCGAAGGGATCCAAATCGACAGTAAGCGAATTCCAATGATTGCCCCGGGTTCATCCCAGACAGTCTCTCTTTTTGTCCCGTTTTATAATGCAGGACCCACACGAATCACTGCCGAGGTCAGTAATGATGAGCTCGCGACCGACAATGTACGGCACGTCGTGGCAGTGGTTCGTGACACGGTGTCGGTGTTGTGTATCGATGGTTCGGGGGGATCGGTTGCGCCGTTGGTCATGGCTGGTTTACTTGCCAGGGCAGGCAACGGAGAAGACGAAGGCTATCGGGTGGATACGGTGCAGTGGCCGTCGGTGCCGGGCAAGCCGTTCGATGCATACGATGTCGTTGTACTAGCTGATGTGCCCAAGATAACGCAGCAGCAGGCCGAGGATTTGTCGACTTTTGTTCGGCAAGGAAATGGTTTGATTTGGTTCGCGGGCGATAACGTGAAAGCTGCGGAATGGAATCAATTGCTGGTCAACGGCAGCAGTTCGCTGCTGCCTGCAAAGCTTGGCACCATCATTGATGCACGCGATGACCTGGGTGTAGGGCTGTCTCTTATACACATCTGACGCTGCCGACGACTCCTT
>CAJXTM010000512.1 GCA_913061385.1 uncultured Rhodopirellula sp.
CAGCGGCCATCACAGCGGCCATCACAGCGGCCATCACAGCGGCCATCACAGCGGCATCCCAACGCAGGCGGCATTCATCCGTGGATTCATGGCTCTGGTGTTCTGTAGCACCCCACTCATTTCGCAAGCACAGGACCCGAAATCCGCGGAGAAAGACTTCGCAGACCTAACAGAGTTGCTGCAAGGATCATGGAGACTCGAAAACACAGCGATTCGAGATGACCCAGAACACGGCCAAGCGACAGGAGATCTCGTAGTTGCTTATGCAACGATCACGCCCAATCCGGCCGGCACGGTGCTGCAATGGGACGTCCAATTCGGGTCTGACGGAACCCGTGGCCTAGTCTCGGTGACCCCTGGCAACAATCAAATCCGCAGCTTCAACACGGCGCCCGACGGTGGCCACTGGGAAATGATCATTTCAAGATCAAAAAAGAACAAAAACACTTGGAAATGGAAATTGGCGAATGCAAGTTTTCCAACGGGTGAAACCATCACAGGTAATGGAACATGGAAGTTCAGTTCAAATGGAAAACAACTCACAACACAAGCAACCCTGAAGTCACCCGACGGAGATAAGATCGAGCTGAACAACCGCATGGTTCGGCTTTCGAAATCAACGGATGCAAAAGAACTGGCAGCGGCCAGCACCAGACGATTTCTAAGAAATTTCAATACGCGAAACATTTCCGGATTGGCAGATGAGTTCACGGAAGATAGTGCTCGAGTAATCAGCTTATACCAACTGCCACTGGAAGGCCGAGATGCGATTGCGACCTCATTTGAAGAACGTTTTGCTGATGAAGATGGATCCGATGCTGGAAGCCTCGATGCCGTTGTCGCCAACGCCCGCTACATCAGCGAAAATGTCATCCTGGCTGATGGCACGTGGCAGATCATTGATGCCGAAGGAACTACCATCCGCAATGGCAAATGGGGAAATGTACTTCAAGTCATCGACGGCCAATGCAAATTGCTGATGGAATCGGCACACTCAGAGATCACCAACGAGGAAGTCAGTGCAGAAAAATCTGCAAGTCGCTTACCTGTGCCGAAAGCGTTGACCGGTAAAGACAACCCTGTTGTTCCGTTGATAGCACAGAGCATTAGCCGATACACGAAAGGTATGCGCACCTCGGACTTTGATTCATTGGCACGCGAATTCACATCCGATGGCGTACAACTGGTCGGTAATGTGGCTGGGCCAAGCCGTGGTTACAAGGAAATCGCCAAAGCATTCTCCTTGGGCGTTGGAGACGGCAGCCCTTACGAAAAAACAGTTCTTGAAGCAAAAGTCTTGGGAATCAAAAAGATCGACAACGAGCTTGTCGCTGCCTACGGAGTCTGGAGTGCACACACCGCCGAAGGTGAAATGATTGATTTCGGCCAATGGGGTAATGTATTCCGACAATCCAACGGACAAGTAAAAATGGTGATGGAATCTGCGGGCAGCTTTGAGTAGCCACACCGAGATACATCTGCGTGGAAGATGGCTTGCCCAAGCAGTTCGCATGGCAAGCCGAACATTCAAACCACAATTCTGATAACGATAATCAGAACGGGGCGAGGGCTGTGTTTCCCACAGCCCTCGTTTGCCTGCTAGCTTGCCAACATTTGCTGCCTGCAACTTAGGAGCAACCGTTTTTGATTTCGCACGGCACGCAAACAGACAATAACCATCGCTATTTCTTCAGTGCTTCCCGACCCAAACCTGAATCCCAGTCTTCTTTCTGACTCTTGTGTCACGTTGCATGTTGCTGTTGGACATAGTCTGTAACCAGACGCAATGAAAAGACACAAATTCGATTCGTGCGACCCTGGACGACCGCTCAATCATCGGTGTACGGTTACGTTCAGGCCGTGGCAAAAAAACGTTCCACCACTGACGAAATCTTGCAGGAAATATCACTGGCACTGTTTCGACAACTTCCTGAACATGATAAAGACCGGCCCTTACTGGCTTGGGCTATTCAGATCGCAAAGTTGCAGGTTCTAGGATTACGACGTGATGCAATCCGCAGTCGCATAGCATTTGATACTGATCTACTGGCACGTTTCACAGAAACGTGGGTAGAACTCGCACCGAGTGAATCTGACCAAACTGACTTCCTGAAAGACTGCCTTGACCGTCTTGCAGGAAAAGCAAGACAAATCGTGCACCTTCGGTATTATGAACGAGCACCAGCATAAGAGATCGATCGGCAGACAGGGAAAACTGGGACCACAGTACGAGTCACCCAGCAGAGAATCAAACAACAACTGAGAGAGTGCGTGGAACAACAGCGTTTTAAAGAAGAAGCGTGACGATGACCGACCCCGAAACACTCATCCCTGGCTGGATTGCCGACTCACTAGAGAAAGTCGAACTGGCAGCACTCGAGGAGTGCCATAAACAAGACGATGCACACCTGCGTCGATTCACCAACACGGTGATGTTTGAGCAACAGATCCAAACGACCGTGGTTCCTAACGAACAACAAGCAGCAACCAACACATTCCTGATTCCCGTGTCCATCGAAAACCAGTGTGCTACCACTTACCTCATTGGGTTTGCGGTGGCGGTAATCTTCTTATCAGTTCGGGCACAATCAGAAAGCAACCCAACTTTTGTAAGTTTGTAAAACAGTCGCTCTGCATTGTGGCAGAGTGGAAAACTTGGCAACAAGAAATGAAATTCGTTTGGAAAAAGGCAAACTGCTTTTTACTCAAGATCTGGCCACGCTGGAATTTGACTCTGGGGCCTCGGTCACACTGGCAGCACCAGCCTCTCTAGAACTTATTGATTCGTGTCACTACCGTATCAGACATGCCAGACTCGGCTTTTGGTTTCCACATAAAAACACCATCAGCGAATGTTGTCGACTATGGAACCCGATTCGCAGTGAGTGTTCACGAATCAACTTGCGCAGCCCACACACAAGTCATCGAGGGCCTTGTACGAGTGGAATACTTGCAATCAGATGAGGTGGCCGAATTGAGCACCGGACAGCGAAATACCGTCGTTGGGCAAACCGTCCTACGGCGATACATGACGCTTTGCACGAACACGAAACCATGGCAGTGCAACCGATTGGCCATGTTCCAGAGTGGACCCTACGGGAATCAGCAAAGGATGCCTAAACAGGCAGCGTAAACCGATACGACTCTGACACTCGACTGCTGGAAAAACATCCCCAACGGACGAACTCTGCGACTCGCATTTCACATCTCGGATTCAACCTAAAAACGACAGATCGGATAAAGATCGAAGAAGCTGAATTACGGCTCCACTTTGCTCCCACAGGATGGGGTTTAGAATCGCATGTTCCCAACGCAACGTTCAACATCTATGGAATGATTGGCATAGTGCCCGATTGGGACGGATCCATTGCCTATGATCGTTTTCCCAGGGACGCTCATGTGACCCAACTGGAAAGTTTCCTGATCCCTCAAGGAGTCCCAAAAGGTCGATTCGGAATTCGCACCGCGGCCTTGGCCACGTTCCGACGCGAACACCCTAATGAAGGGATCACGATCAAAGTGGTGCGAGACACACCCCAAAAAAACGATGGAGGGCTGTTGCATGGATTCGCCAGTCGTCGTCACCCAACCCTGCCGGCCCCTACCTTGGCAGTCGGCCAAATGGTAAATCAGGTACAATAGACTGACATGAACAAGTTACTCATCACAATCGTCGCCTTGACAAACTGTTTTGTCAGCGTGTTTGTCAGCGCAGATGACGCGGACCCACTCGAATTCTTTGAGTCAAAAATCCGACCGGTTCTGGTAAAGAGCTGCTATCGCTGTCATTCCGCAGAGGCTGGGAAATCCAAAGGTGGTTTGTTACTCGATTCGCGTACTGGCTGGCAAACTGGCGGGGACTCGGGCCCTGCAATCATTCCCTTCAATCCAGAGGAAAGTTTGGTCCTGCTGGCAATCAACCAGAGCGGAGAAAGCTCCGAAATGCCGCCTGACGGGCGACTCTCCAATCAGGTGGTAGAGGACTTCAGAGCCTGGATTGCGGCAGGAGCGGTTGATCCACGTGACGGCCAACGCCCTGTTGCTGGCGAGCAGATGAACGTGGAAGCGGGCAGGCAATTCTGGGCGTTCCAGCCTCGCAGCACTTCATTTGATCACAGTTCCATTGATGAATTCGTGCGACCGGAGGCACCACCGGCTACCGCCGACAAACTGGCAAGGCGGCTGTTTCTGGATTTGATCGGACTCCCTCCGACACCTGAAGAGCACCATGAATTTGCTCGTCTGTACTCTCAGAGTTCACCAGAAAAAGCAGTTCAGGTATTTACCGACAAGTTACTTACGCGAAAAGAGTTTGGCGAAAAGTGGGCTCGGCATTGGATGGATGCTGTCTCTTATACACATCTGACGCTGCCGACGACTCCTTACGTGTAGA
>CAJXTM010000513.1 GCA_913061385.1 uncultured Rhodopirellula sp.
TCTACACGTAAGGAGTCGTCGGCAGCGTCAGATGTGTATAAGAGACAGGCGTTGTACTGCCCGAGGTGTTGAACCTGCAGTGCCATCTGATTGTCGTCAAGGTTCAGTTGTTTGCGTTTCTCCGAAACGAGTTCCGTAAGTCGCATGCCTCCGGTCAGCATGCGTCGGTAGGCCCATGAGGTGGCACGCCAAGAAAGATCACCGAGCTGTCTCCACGCTGGTGGCAGTTTTAACGACACCACGATCAGTTGGTTATTACGTTTCACTGAGAGTGGGATATTTCCTCCGGTAGCCGGAGCCTGGTGTAGCACCCATTGCACGTCTGCAATCGAAAGTGGGCTTTGTCCGGCGATCAACTCGATGATGTCACCTGTTCGAAGGCCACTGTTGGCAGCGATCGATTCTGGCAGCACTGATTCAACGGTCGCTTTCTTTTTGGGGTCAAGAATGAGACCCAGTATTTTGGGGTGTGGGTAAGGAAAAAGTATGTTCTCTGGTATCGGCTTGCCTGAATTCCAGTAGAACGACCGCTGTGCGTCGCCGATTTGGTGGCAGTGAATGCAGCTTTTTGAAACATCGCCGGAGTAATTCAGTTGATTGGTGAATTTGTCTTTCAGGCTAGGGTACTTTTCAGGCGAAGTGACTTCAGGTTTTCCACCGCGTTTACCGACTACTTGGGCTCGATTCCGTGGGTAATTGCGGTGCAGAGTCAAGCTGCCTTTAAGTGCCTCTGCCAAACCATCGAGGGAAACATCCCCCAGCCAATCCGTGCGATGGGAACGGGTGCCGAACCTGCCGTACACAGTGCCATCTGCATTGAGTATGAAAACCGCAAACGATTGGTCTGTGTCGTATTGAAACAATTCGAGATCAAGTCCATTGGTTGATACTTGCCGAACGCAAACAAATTGGTTTAGCAAAGGTCTGATAGTGGGATCCTTGTCGACAAGGTCGTCATCGAGTTTTACGCACTCGTGGCAGGGAATGCAGCGAAGGACAACGAGTATTGGTTTGCCTGTTTGCTTTGCTGTTGCGAAGGCTTTCGGAAGATCGTTGTAAATCCAGAATCCCTCGTCTGTGATTTTGCGTCGGTCCTCGCGAACCAACTCATCTCGGGTTTGGGCGATTCCGTTGAGTGACATTGCTGCTTGCAACGCCATAAGCCCGATGAAAAAAGTGATCCGATAGGGACGCGCAGTGCGTGACATGAGAGAGCTTGGGGCATGCGAGGTGGGGTCTGCTGTGGCTTACTGACGCCAAGCATTCTACGTTGCCATGAACATCGCATGGTCAGGAAATGGGCCCGTCACTTCGCGATTCTGTCAGCTAACGATAGGTGATGATTGTGCAGGCTATCAGCAGGCACCATGGAGAGCGTGGTTCGTCGCCAAATGTACACTGCGGCAGCCCGCTTCAGCGGTCGGCTGTGCATCCGCTGGATTTAGGATGTAATGGTAACCATGACTGATTTATGCGGTCTTACCACAACGCTCAATCGAGATGCAGGACTGCTTTGACGCATCCATCTTCTCGCTTCGAAAAGATGCGATAGGCATCAACAGCATCTGTGACGGGGAAATGGTGAGTGATGCACCACGACAGGTCCATTTCACAGATCTTTGGGTCAACTGACAGCATGTTCATGTAGTGCCGCGCCGGGCAGCGGCCTGTCCGATAAGTGAGGTTCTTGTCGTATGCCTCGGCAGGAGAGAAAGAAAAGTGTGGTGTGCAGTGGCAGCCAATGACGGATAGAGTCCCGCCGGGCCGTACCATCTCGTAGGACAGGTCCTGCGCGGTAGGCAGGCCTACCAATTCCATGACTCCATCTAGTCCGCGGCCATGGGTCAGCGATTTCACATGCTGCAGTGCTTTCTGAGGTGACGTGAATGTTAAAGCTCCCAGCGACTCCGCGATCTGCAGTCGTGGTTGGCAGGGGTCGACGGCGATGATCTCTCTGGCACCCAGTTGCTTTGCCGCGGCGATCGCTAATAGGCCAACGGTGCCACATCCGATAACACCATAGGTCCCTGAAGCGGAAACAGCGGCCATGTCTGCAGCAAAACGTCCAGTGCTGAGGTTATCGCCCAGCAGCAATGCTGTCTCATCACTCATGCCTTGCGGTATTTCCAGCAGGGTTCCTTCGGCAAGAGGAACACGCACCAAGCTTGATTGGCCTCCGTGGAGTCCCAATCCATTTTGCCGCCAACCAAATAGCTCGCCCGATGTGCATCGTGACGTTAACCCCGACTCACAGTAATAGCAGTGGCCGCAACTAGTCGTGAAAGGGGCACACACGCGAGTACCAATCGTGATGTTTCGAACATCTGCCCCAGTGTCGACGACTTCACCAACGAATTCGTGTCCCATCACCGTGCCGCGTTCCAAGCCAGTTTCACGTCCAAAAAATGGATGCAGGTCGCTACCACACAGGCCAGCAATTGAGATTTTGACGATCGCGTCTGTCGGGTGCTCGATCACCGGGTCCGGGAGTTGTCGAGTCTTGACGATTCCAATGTCTTCAAAACAAACACCGATCAAGTCATCACCTTAGGAAAAATTGAGCGGGACATTGCGGACGCTTGAAGCAGCGTTGTCGAGGCATTTCGAACGTCGCCCTCTGCTTCGATTTCTTCGCTCCGGGCGCTCCCGAGGCAAGTGTTGTTGTCGCATGCACGAATGATACATGCTTGAGGGACTATCGTATGCATGCAGGTGAGGCTCTGCATTCTACTCATTGGAACGAGGTCAGTTTAGGGATGTCTGGCACTTTTTAGGTGGCGGCAAAGTCTACTGACGAACAAGGATGCGGAATGCTTCGTTGAGTTGTTTGGTGATTGGCCCAGGCTTCCCCTCACCGATTTCTCGATCGTCCAACTTTACCGCCGCGATCACTTCTGCTGCGCTACCGGTAAGAAAACATTCGTCCGCGGTGTAGATGTCATGTCGTGTGAGTGCTGCTTCGATTGCCTCGATTCCCATTTCGTCAGCCAATTCCAGCACGGCATTTCGTGTGATGCCCTCGAGGATTCCTGCTTCGACAGGAGGGGTCATTAGAAGACTATTCTTGACAACAAAAATATTGTCGCCCGTGCATTCAGCAACCTCGCCTTTATGGTTCAGCATAAGTGCTTCGACGCAGCCTGCTTTCAAGCCTTCCATTTTTGCCAAAATGTTATTCAAGTAATTCAGTGACTTGACACGTGGGCTCAGTGCAGCGGGATGATTGCGGATGGTGGCTGCAGTAATCAGCTCAAGCCCATTTTTATACAAATCGTCCGGGTAGAGCGTGATCTTATCAACGATGCAGATCACCTGAGGATTGTCGCACTTATAAGGGTCGAGCCCGAGAGCTCCAGCGCCACGTGTCACGATCAGGCGAATGTACCCCTCGTCTAACTCGTTTTTTGCAACACACTCGTTTACATCTGCAGTAAGTGTATCAATTGTGATTGGGATTTTCAGTGCGATGGACAACGCTGATTCCCAAAGTCGAATCAGATGCTGTTCCAGACGAAACACTTTCCCACCATAAACACGCATCCCCTCGAACACACCATCGCCATAGAGCAGTCCATGGTCATAAACACTGATCTTGGCGTCCTCTTTGGCGAAGTACTGTCCGTTGATATAGATCTGTTGAGTCATGGCAATGAGTATTGGGGACGATTGAATTGGTAAGGTTTAGTAAGGTGTGCTTTGCGATGCTGCCGTGTTACCGCCTTGACGCAACGTCGGATTCGCTGGATTGACTGGCGGTTTCCATGCGAGACGAGAATAACGCTGTTAACGCCAGTCATCCGAGTCACTGATTCTAACGTTCAATCAACATCTGCCGAGGTCACAGCATCAACGACAGCTGCATCAAAATAATTGATCGACATGCCTGCATCCACGACAAGTGATTGAGCGGTGATGCCACTACTGCGTCCGCTCAGCAGAAAAGCAGCCGTATTAGCTACTTCATCAGTTTTTACAGCTTTCCCGCGGGGGATCACTTTCTCTGCATACAGGTAAGAATCGACATAGCCGGGGATACCAGCTGAGGCACTGGTTTTCAGCAACCCCGCTGCGACTGCATTGAAGCGGACGTCACTGAACCTGCTGAAGGATTTGGTCAAAAATGCAAGCGATGACTCCAATGCGGCTTTGATCGGCGCCATGAACCCGTAGCTCTCGCTGGCCATTCGAGTGGTGCTGATGCCGATCGTGACCACCGAAGCGTCTTTGGAAAAAAGATCTTTCAAGGCGTTGCAGACATTGATCAGTGAATAAGCTGAGATGTCAATCGCTTGCAAAAACTGAGTGCGAGTCGTTTCATGGAAGGGGCGTATGCCTTCGGGGTAATCGGCGAATGCGATGGAGCTGTCTCTTATACACATCTCCGAGCCCACG
>CAJXTM010000514.1 GCA_913061385.1 uncultured Rhodopirellula sp.
GAGATCAGCCTCGGTCTCGTGGGCTCGGAGATGTGTATAAGAGACAGGTTGATGAACACCTGCCATTCCATAAAGCCAGCCATCAGCTGCATTCGCGTTCCCGGTAATCGTGGGGGTCACCGCGTTCGCGTTGGGCCAGTCATCGGCTTGCATGAAGTGATGAGTACCCCCACTGGCAAGCGTTTTGCTATTCCTGGGCAGAACCCCACCATAATTGGCATAGACCCCTGAGTTTAAATTCAGGTCAGGGCGAATTAGCAGCACACGTCGATGGATCTTGATGCGGTCAGGCAAACCGTTTTGAGTTGCAGCTCCGATTCCAAAGTCTGTGTCGCCATCAACATCCAAATAGACTGGATTTGCCGGCATTGAACCGATCGCGTATTCAGGGCTGGCAAAGTAAATGATTTCGGCATACTTGGACGTGATGGTCACCGCGTCAAACGGATCGCCTGCAAAGTTGGCCGGATCGTATGCCACGCCGGCAAGTTCAGCCGATTTCTGATTAAGGATGTACCTCGGAACTTTACCTCGGAACCATTGGCTACCTTTGGCCACTGCAGTGAATGCGATGTAGTCATCGAAGTCGCCATAACGAGCGTCATTGAGTTGTAGTGTTCCGGAGGAGTTATCTGCCCGGAAGAGTGATGATGTCGCGTCGGTGACGGGACCTTCGTAGTACAGGAAGTAACCATTCTGGTCTTCTTCCAATCCGGTGTTGGGTTTTAATTCAACCGTGCACTGTCTTAGGTCATCCTGTAGTTTTGTGGTGATGTCTCGTAAATTCGTCGCTAATTGAGTGTCGGCCCGACTTTCCTGAACCTGTGTTCCCACATACGCAAATGCACGCGCTAAAGCAGCCATCATGAGTAGCGTGACAGTCATCGCGACCAGCATCTCGACGAGCGTGAAGCCCGACGGTGATGATTGATGTACCTGCTGTGCTGCTGGGTGTTTTGTTGAGTGCATCGAGTTATGTCGCTCATGGTTGTGGCGATTCATTGTGCTTTGATTCGTTGTGCTTTGATTCGTTGTGCTTTGATTCGTTGTGCTTTGATTCATTGTGCGTAGCTCTCAAAAATGACAACGTCGCGGGCATTAAGGTCATTGCCCGGTGAGAATCCGACCGGGACAGAGCGGTCGATTACAAACGTACCCTGGTAACGCTGACTACTGCCAATTTCAGCGTTGTACTCGCGCCCCAGTGATTGCGTGGCCGCATCGACTTCGAAGAATCCGACTGTCATTCGAAGCAGGAATACCTGTGAATTGTCAGAGACGAGATTGGGCATTCGCATGAGGGTTTGCTGTCGCATGAATGGATTGCGAAGTCGATCCAGTGAAGGATTATTACCACCTGTTGTGATGGGATCTTGGTTCGCTCGGCGAACAAACAGGGACGTTTGCGCTGGTGTGGTGGCCCCAAGGTTTGCAGTGTCTCGCATCAGCCCGCTGTTGACCGATTTGCGTCGCAAGTGGTCACGCGAACCATTTTGCCCCGCACCATTGGCACGTGTTTGGATCGCCTTGTTCGCATGAACTCCCGGGCGGAAGACGCCGCCGAACTCGGTTGGAAAAGCAGAGTTCAGATGTTCCGGATCGTAGTTGTAAGGACCAGCGCCCGCGGTCACATTGGTTGGGCTTTGTGAACTCGGGACTTGGTAACCTCGTCGTACTCTTCTGAAATTATCGTACGCAAGTGGACCTTCTGACGAATGAGGTGAACTTAATTCTGATGCGGTCATATGCCCCTGCATCAAGCCAGCCCAGACAGGGAACTTGGAAATCGTATTGAGGTTGATGGTTCCCTGACGGTGGTTGTCGTACTTGATATTGAAAGGGGTTGGCAGCAGCGACCTGAATGCTGGTGGCATGGCTACGGGATTTGCATTTGTACCCCAAAGTCGACTGGGGCTAATCAATTCAACTTCCCCCCTGAATCTCGGCAGCGTATTTACAAAGTCGAAAATCCTTGCGAATTCCATACCATCGCCAGCGGTGTCGCTGCTGTGAAAGAAATTCAGTAAGTGGCGGAATGGTGCATTGACCAAAGCAGGATCCTGATCGTTGTTGCCGTCACAAAACACATCTGAATCTCCCGCTACATTGAATGACAGTTCCTCAAACAATCGACCCTGTGAGCAGGCAGGCACCATCATGATTTCCATGGCAGATGCAAACGGACGGTTCAGCCACGGATGGACTGCGTAGGCTGTTTGCGGCAGGTTGCGATCATTCCCAATCACGCCGTCAGAAGCGGGTGAGCCGAGGCTGCCAAGTGTGGCGGCAAAGCCGGCGAAGCCCGGATTGACGTCTGTTTGGGCTGTGTTCAGGAAGCTGAACGATGACTGCAGGTGTGCCGTTTGGCCATTCTGGTTTTCAAACCGAAAGTAATCACCGTCAGCATTGGCGGATGTAATCGAGACATTGGGTGAACTGAAATCTGTCTCGTACGAGTACAGCGAGTTGGCGGCTACTGAAGCGTTGACGCCGATTTGTTTGATGCGACCATTACGCTGCCGGCTACGTCGTGTGTAATCGCCGGCACCGCTGATTTTGGTCTCTCGGTCCTCACCGCTGAATACAGTCAGGTCGATGGGCAACCAGTCGACGGTGCGATAAGGATTGGTGATGGCGTTGTAGGGTTGGGTTGGATCGGCCAAGCGTTGTAGTACGGCTGAGCAGTAATCTTCGACGGTGCCAAGCAGCGGTTCACTGTTGGCACTTGGGATTCGTCCCCGGCTGACGTCGAGTGGCTCATCTTTGGCTGTTTTGGCCTTGTTGGGATCAGAGTAATCAAGATAGGCGTCTGTCAGAAAGTAATCCGGTTCGCCATCACCATCGAAGTCAGTGTCGTCCGTTTCGAAATATTGGAATGCCGGCTGAGGATAGTAGTCGTTGCCTCGTGGCAACGGCTCAGAAACATTGATGCCAACGACGTTCTGGGCGAGGTTTGGATGGTCTTGAGCCGGGATAGCCCAGCCTGCTGGTCGCGGTGCAGCAATCACCAGTGGTAATGCTGGCGTTCCAACCTCACCTGCAATCGCAAGAGTAGGGGTCAAACGGTTATCGTCCTGGTCGGATTGAATCAGCCCTTCATTTGGAAAGATCACCCAGCGTTGCTCACTCAGGCCATTGGGTTGGGTGTTGTTCCCAGGTCCGTTTCCATTCCCGTTGCCAACGCCTAACGCTTTGCCTTTGCCGTTGTTCCAAGAAACCTTGGATCCAAATCGTGTTTCTAGTCGTGGCGCCAGAGTCAGGAATTGTCCTGGTTCGAGGTTGCGGTCTGAATTAGTGATGTCGTCTTGATCAAACGTAGGAGCAATGAAGACCTGGTTAGCCGACATGTCGCTGATGTTGTTGGTGTTGATCACGTTGCCAATGGCATTGAAGGCCGCATCAGGATTGGTGTCGGCGTTGCCAAGAGTTGTGAACCAGATGAATCGGTCGTAGGCCAGTCTTGTATTCTGAGCAACACTGCCATTGGCGGCGAGTTCATTCGGTTGCGGCAATTCAAACGAAGCGGTGTCCGGCAAGGAATTGGCGAAGTTGTTTTCCCTCAATCGACTTGGTGAAAGATCTCTTTGTGCTGCAGCAGCGTTCTGGTCATGCCGTTCCGAAATTGCAATCCGCCATACCGGGGCACCACCGGCGCCGCCAGCGGGGTTGGGGGCAGTGGCATCAAGCTTCAGTTGAATTGAGCCGTCAGACGCCTGCTGTTGGTACAACTCCATGGGGAAACCTGGCTTGGTTGCCTGGTCGTTGTTTAGTGTTGGGTGCGGACAATACAGTTCCAAGAATAGCGAACCTTGGGGAATGCGAACTTGGTCCGAATCATTGTCTGGGTTGCCATTTCCATTTCCATTTCCATTCGCGTTCTTGAATTCGCCAGGTCCATCATCACGGTCTTCGTCACGCACACGTACATCGTGAAATGCCATGCTTTCGCTGAATAGTAATTGCGGTGCTTCGACTCCCCATACAACGAACTGAGCAGCGGCAGGGTTGGTGGTTAGATCGGCAGGCGGATTCCAACCGTTCGCATCAAATGGATCAGCATCAAATACGAATCGCGTCATGATGGAGTCAGGGTCACGGTAATCGACGACATTCACGGCCCATTGTGCCAGTCGTCGAGCTTTGTAGGCTTCTTCGGATGATCCAATGTCATCAAAGTTGCGATTGGAATCGGTGGGTGGGAAGAATGATTCTTGCGGATTGTTTTGTGCATCAATGTCCCGGCTCAGGGCCATCATCAGGATGTACAGATGACGGGCCAGAAGTTGTCGCCCTTCCACGGGGACCTGGTTGTTCTGGTTGTTGGCTTCATCCCAGCGGTAATACGCCTGTCTCTTATACACATCTGACGCTGCCGACGACTCCTTACGTG
>CAJXTM010000515.1 GCA_913061385.1 uncultured Rhodopirellula sp.
ATCTACACGTAAGGAGTCGTCGGCAGCGTCAGATGTGTATAAGAGACAGATTGTTTTCAGCGTCACGAAAACCAGTGGAAGAGTTGTACGACCTGAGAAATGATCCACAGGAAATCAACAATCTTGCCAACGATCGCAAGCAAACGAAAAGGCTCGTGCAAATGCGAGCAGCTCTGGCGGCTTGGCAAAACGAAGTTGGTGACATCGGCTTGATACCTGAGGCCGAAATCGAAATTCAGGAACAGTCCAGCGGATCGCGTTTTGAAATCCTGAACCGTGGCAAGGGAAGTCGTCAAGCGCTCAGCAGGCTTGTAGACATGGCAACAGAAGCATCCAACGGCCCCCAGGCGTTGCAAAAACTTTCCACAGGCTTGAACGACCCTGATCCGTCAGTTCGATACTGGGCAGCGACCGGCATTGGCAACATTGGTGCAGTCGCACGAAATGCAACACCAGCCATTAAGAAAGCATTGGCTGACACATCGCCCAGCGTGCGAATCGCTGCGGCACGTGCAGCCGCTAAGCTAGGCGATACATCAGCGGCAATTCGTGTCTTGGAACAGGAGCTTACCAGCAAACATCAATGGGGACGTCTTGCAGCAGCAATCGTTCTGGATGAAATGGACGAACAAGCCAGACCTGCTTTACCAGCGTTAAAAAAGGCGCTTCAAGATCAACCCAACAAGTACATTGTCCGTGTTGCGAATCGTGCCATCAACGAGCTTGAAGATACAGAGAACCAAGTACCTTGACTCACTCCCTCACACACTTTCGAAAACAAATCCCAAGAATCGAAATGAAACGAACGACTACTTTTACCAGCCTGATTCTGACCGCTCTGATCTCAGTCATTGCTGCTGGTTGCTCGCCTCCCCATGGTCCGTTACTGATTGATGACGATGCCCCTACTGAGTTCACGAGTACTGCATCAGGGCTGAAATATCGGATTCTGCGAAAGTCGAATAATCGCAAGCCGTTACCCAGCAACAAAGTTGAGGTGGATTATCGCGGCTGGCTTGACAACGGCAGTACGTTTGACAGTTCGTATAACCAACGGCAACCGGCCAGTTTCTCGCTATCTCAGGTCATTCCCGCCTGGACCGAGGGACTGCAATTACTGGGCGAGGGTGGGATGATAGAGTTAGAGGTACCGCCGGAGTTGGGTTATGGTAAAAAAGGCAATCCGCCCACGATCCCTCCGAATGCGACTCTTCACTTTAAGGTTGAACTGCTACGCATTCTCAACTGACAGCGAATCTCTTCCGCTTCGGAGCACGAAGCGGCGGCCCGTTAAAGAGCGGGTTCCCAGATCAGAATTTCGCCCTTACCTGGCACTCCCCGATCACCGCTGTAACGTCGATACCGACCGTCGGCTTCTGCATAAGGCAGTTTTACGCCGAGCGCGTCCAGATGCCGGGAGTAGACATTCAAGAACGTTGGATTGTACGCACCACTTTCCGCAAACGTCGGCATTAGTGCCAGTTCTTTCAACGAAATGATCGTGCCACGTTGCATCCAGGCTCCCGTACGAATTTCAGCACCGCCGCAAAGGATGATGGTACCACCCTTCATTTGCAAGCCAGCAAAGTCACGTGCGGTTCCACCGATCACAATCATACCTCGTCGCATCCTCATCCCGACTTCGATGCCAGCGTTGCCATCAACCAAAATGGTTCCGCCCTTCATTCCCATCATGCTTCCACGGTAAGCGGCACCGACTTGTTGCCCGGCGTCTCCGTGAATGTGGATTTTTCCCTTTTTCATTTCTCCGCCAACCCAGTCACCTGCGTTACCGAAAACTTCAATGGTTCCCCCATTCAACAGTGCCCCCAAGTGCATTCCAACATCACCGTGGATGGTCACTTCGCCGCGTGTCATCGCGCGGCCCACATGACGCACGCGATTCAAGTCACCATGAATTTCAATGCAGTCACTACGTTCCCCCTCGACATCAAAGAAATCATCGAGCCTTTTCTCACGCTTGCCGTGATACACCACGCTAGCACGAATCTGCTCATTGGAACGATCCAGAAAGTGATCCGGTGTGATCACTTCAGCCTCCAAAACCACGACTGGAGCTTTCTTAAGGGTAAGTTTGATTTTGTTCATTGAAATGAAACTCTCTGGAACAGTGTTGCCTACCTGAAAAGTTACTTACCCTGCTTCATTCGGTTGCGATGCAGGGCAGGACTTCGGCTCGCTCAATCCGCTCCATTTCGACGGGATAATTTTCAAACGACATACAGTAGCGATCCTCGAATAGTGGTCGCAGGAACTCATCTGTGCCAGGATCAAACGAAGGTTTGACGAGGTATTCACTCCCATCCGGAGTTTCGCGAATATCACCTTCCTCGATCACGACTTCACCACCCTTGATCACATAACGTGGGTGACCAAACATTCTGGCAATGTCGTTGTCCTTGTGATAAATGACCATATCAGCATCTTTACCGATGCCAAGATTTCCTTTTTGACCGAGCCCCAAGGCGCGGGCAGGCCCCGCCGACATGATTGTGGCGATCTCATACAACGTGTATTCACGATTGATTTCAGGCAGGGTGATCCGGTTCATGATTTCGGGTGGCATTCCTGCCATGCAATCCTTGCGAAAATCCGCGCACATCAGCAATTGGATAATTTCGGGATATCGCCAGAAACAAGCCCCATTGGGATGATCTGTCGACAGGAATACCCGCCACGGATCGTCAATCAGCAACAATAGTTCGAGCCCAGTCGCCCACTGCACCGCATTCACCAGATTGCTGGGACGATACGAGTAAGGGACGATCCCGCATCCTGTTTCGTTCTCAACATCGAGGTTTCCCCATTTCCGCCCAGTGAGCTTGTAGAGCAAATGCTGCCATGGCCCATCGGCAGTGATCGTGACCGTGTCCCCAAACAAAACCGCGCCTGCATCGGTGGTCATGTTGGGATGGGCATTGAAGTACTCAGCAAGCTGAGCTGCCTCGGATCTCATCGTATCCCAATCGTCGCCGCCATAGGCGTGATACTGCAAGTGAGCCATGTGAGCTCGATGCCCCTCAAGATGCTTCATGGTCTCGAGAGTCGTGCTGATATTGCCGGGAGCTCCGAGATTATTGCAATGCAGGTGAATGGGATGCGGTAACCCCAGTTCATCAATGATCTTGGCCAAACTGGTAACGATGGACCCCGGTGTCGTATTCTTGTAGCCGTCTACGGGTTCCGACATTTGGCTAGCGTTTTTGCCCCACTTCCATGCAGCGACTCCACCTGGATTCACTGCCTTGACGCCATAAGCTTTGGCAGCCCAGACGTGCCAAGCAACGATGTGTTTTGCACGTTCGAACTCACCGGCTTCGAGCAAATCGAGCATGATCTCGTTGTTGGCCATCAGAACCAGACAACTTTTGTCGACGATCGGTATATCGGCCATCTCTTCGTGTGTATGCCTTGCCGACAGCACGGGCACGGCTGCCTCGTTCACCGTGGTGAATCCCATTCCTGCGTACAGATAACCCGTAGCAAATGTGGTAGGTGCCATTCCTCCCAGCCCACTGCGGCGGGTTTGACTGCGAATGAAAGCCTGAGTCCGACGATGGTCTTCGGGAGTCATTGCCCGAGCAAAATTGATCGATCCACCCGCGACATGTGTATGGACATCGACACCACCGGGAAAGATCACCAAACCAGTCGCATCAATGGTACGACCACCCGCGACGGACGACACAAACTTGCCATCTTCTACGTAAAGATCACGAACCTCGCCATTGATGCCGTTGGCTGGATCGTAAACAGTTCCACCAGTGATTCGGAGCATGTAATTTGAAACCTTTCAAGTTCTCCGGTTGCCAATAATGAGGGTAATCACATTCCCAGAATGCATCACACACTCGATCAAACGTTGGATTTCAGCTCTGCCAGAAGTTGAGAATCCAACCATGGTCAGATCTGCGAATGAAGCATTTGAGGTCGTTCACCCATCCAATCAGGTTTTTTCCGCAGCGTCTCTTTGATTCGTCGCACGACCTCTTCATCGGATGGATACGGCGATTTCAGCGCTGGACGCAGTGGCAGCGGGATCTCATCCATTCGATAAGCGGTGCCGGGAGCCGAGATCCCGGCGGGCGCGGTCGTGATATGCACGCGAGCCAACCTGCTGGTGTGAGTGACATGTGGATCCAGCACGATCGTGGGTACTTTCGCAAGGTGATCGATTGCTGGCTGGGGCATGGTTGCACCGGGATCGGCACCAATGATAAAGGCGCAGTCAGTATCACCACGAACCAGCACATCGACGGTCGAAAATTCGCCCGGGTTATACCGGGGATATCCGCGATTGAATGCTGTCTCTTATACACATCTCCGAGCCCACGAGACCGAGGC
>CAJXTM010000516.1 GCA_913061385.1 uncultured Rhodopirellula sp.
ATAAGAGACAGGTGCAGAGTTGGCGGTAGGGCTGCAGCGGATCAAGCATGAGTCTGGAGTTCTTCGTCGCGGTTGTCGAACGGAAGACCGGTCTTGTTCTCGCGTTGTGGAGTCGCGGGATGGATCCCGCGGTGTGCCAAGTTTCTACTTAGGTTCCGCTTAGAAAATTGGATACGGCCGTTAGGGTTTCCTCCGGAGCATCCTCAATCACGTAGTGTCCGGCGTCAGGAATCTCTACCGACACAGCGTCAGGCCACGCAGCTTGGAATCGGTGTAAGCACTCAGGGCGAAAGCACCAGTCTTTCATGCCCCACACCAGAAGTGACGGAAGCTTTGACAGCGACGGAAGCTGCTTTTCAAGTTGGGCAAGTGGCTGATAGGTCGGATGTTCCGGTGACATAGGAATGTCTCGTACGAATGCATCGATGGCGACTCGATTCTGCCAATTGTCGTAGGGTGCAAGCAACCCACTGGCCACCTTGGGCGACATTTTGTTTCGCGACATTGCCATGGTAATTGCGGCGCGGGCAAACGCATTGACTCCTCGCACGCCCAAGCTACCGAGCATCGGAAGCCTGCATGCCGCAATTCGCTTTGGCAGGTAAGGAGGTGGGAAAGCCCCTGTATTTAATAACACGATGCGGCGTAATTTGTCACAGCGTTCCAGCATCGCACTCAGACCGATGGCACCGCCCCAGTCGTGTGCGATGAGGGTGATCTGGTCGAGGTCAAGCGAATCAATCAGAGCAACCAGGTTGTCGCGATGAGATGTTAGTGTGTACGGGAATTCGGTTCGCGGTGGCTTGTCGCTGCGTCCACAACCGAGATGATCAATGGCTATCACCCGGTAATTCGGCGAAAACTGTTCAATTACTCGGCGGTAATAAAAACTCCACGTCGGATTCCCGTGAACGCACAGAAGCACTTCGGGCCCGGTTCCCTCATCGAGATAACGAAGTGTGTGCCCTGACGTTTGAAATTCACGTGAGGCATACGGCAGGAGTTCTTGTGCGACGTTCATACCACACAGTTTCGACCATGCACCGCGTGAGCGGAACCACCCTCAAAAAGCGAAGTCTTTAATGTCAGGTCGGATTTTTTGACGGTTGGTTGGGGTGAATGAGCCTGCGTCCGTCAAACAGGTGAGTTTGCGCTCAAATCAACTGTAAGGCGGTTGAGGGTAGCCACCCACTTTGCCCGTTAGAAAGCTTCACTTTGTGCCATGAACCCCGTTGGTCCAACACCTGAACGGTGTCTCCACCAAGGAATGGTGTTTCCCGCACAATCTCGAACTCGCTGCCATCACCGTCCCTTAGCGAAATGTTGGCTTGAGTTACCACGGCCTGGTTGTCCATGGAAAATTCAGAAACTCTCAATTCATAGGAGGCAAATGCGGCGAACGCCAGTAGTACAAGGCATGTCGTGGGTAGTTTCCAGTGCAGTGGCCGTGAGATCAGACGCCACGCGATCAAGCCCCACACACCGATCCAGGCAATGAGTGCAAGGGCCAGCATGCCGGTGGGGGGAAGAATACGCAGGACAAAGTTGTTGTAGCCGCGGAATCGACTCAGTTGGCTTTGGGGGAGGCTCGCGGCAGAACCGATCACTGCCTCAGTTGCTGTGAGTCGGTCATGGTGAGCTTGGTTTCCCGGAGCATATCTCAGGGCTCGGCGATAGTTGGCCACAGCCTTGGCTGGGTTGCCAGAGAGAGCCTGAGCGTCGGCGAGTGACGCGAATAACGCATCATTTCTAATTCCAGAATCGATCAGCAATTGCAGACGCTCGGCTGCCTTTCCCAGAGTCGTGTTGCTTTCACTTTGATCCTGATTCTTCATGCCCTGTGTGTACATCGCCTCAGCCTCACTGAGCAATTTGGTGATTTGGGCATCCGAAAACTGAGCAGGTGCGCTGGCCGTTGGGAACGCGGCTGCCACATCTTGTGAGGTTGCCTTTGTCGTTGCCGAATCGCTTGCGCGCGATGTTGCGATTGCGAGGGGGGAAATCAGGAAGGCGAGCAATGCCAGAGCTGATTTTTGTTTGAGAGAACCAGGTTGCGGTTTAAACGCCCTGCGAACATTTGGTTTGCATAGAGTTTCGACAATGCTCTCAGCGTTCCGACGAAGTCGGTCGGTACACGCAGCATCAGGGTTGAGCTGACACTCGTGGTACAGACGTTCGGTTTCGATAGCGATATCACTGTTTCCGGATGCGCGAAGCACGCCCACGGTTTGGTTTTGCAGTGTTGGGCTAACGGGAAGACGGTATCGGTGTTTTAAGAACTGTTGCAATCCGAGCGAGATTTCCTGTTGCGTGGTCGCGTTACCCATGGCTTTCGTGAAACGACGTTTTGCAGAAACAAAACTGCTCAGGTGGTGACGGTTTCGCAATAAAATGATGGTAGTCACGCAGACTGGGGGAAGTAAGAACAGCACGATGATTTCCAGAGGCATCGGGTTGGGCCGAGCAACGCTTGAAAGAACGTTCGACGGGAATTCTGATGCCGACACTTTACGCTGCTGGTCGGGCTGGGGTGTCGCTGGCGATGCAACCGGCTCGCCCGATTGTTTGCCCACGATTGCATCGAGTGCGAGAAGTTCTGCCGCTTCGACATTGATTGTGATCGGTTCGCTTTTTATCGAGACGAATTGCTCCTGATCGGGATCGAAGAAACTGTACTCGATTCCTGGAATTTCTTTTGTGCCCTGCTTGAGAGGTCGGAGTGTTGTCGAGAAAACCTTTTGGGTTCCGTCAACAAAGCCCGCCAGTGGTTCATTGGGAACCTTGAAGTCGCTGGTGAGGTTTTCCTGTTCGGTCAAAGGGGGAGCTCGGAGTAATTCCATGGGGCCCTGTCCCGCGATCCCAATGTTTAGAGTGATGGGATCACCCGCCTTGACTGTTCTGGGAGTGGCTTCGCTGGCAATGCGATACTGCCCAACGGCACCGCGGTAATTCAGTGGCCGTCCCTGCTCTGGAATTGGTTTTACAGTGATCGCTTCGACATCGGTTTCAGCGATAATTGGCCGCACACTCGTGATGGAAACCTGTGATCCAAAACCGGAGAACATGTCGTTACCAAATCCGCCAGAGCCACCAAAGAAACTATCTCCAAAGGCAGAAAGTGGGCTTCGTGTTCGTCCGAGCTTCTTTGGGTAATTCAGTATGACACGGACTCCATCGCCGTCGATTTGGCCGGGACGATCGGGGTAAACCGTGGCATCAATCTTATAGAACAGGTACTCACGCTCCTGTCCCTCTGTGTCTTCCCTCAGGGTTAGCCTTCCACCAGGACGTTGCCGGTTCTCAGCCATTTCCTGAATAGCTTCCTGGAAGTTTCCCCATTGCGTTTGTTTGCTGATCAGCGACCACATGGTGGCTTCATTCAGTGTGACCTCGAATTTCTGATCGCGATAAGCACGGACCCAAATTTTGAGCGTCAGTTGTAGTGCTTCGCCAACGTAGATTTCATCGTCCTTGCCCTCGATTTCTACGAACATCAAATCGTCTGTTTCACTCTGCGTGGCAACCACACGCACGGATCGAGTCTCTGTTTCCTCGCCGTCGACAACCACTTTTACTGCGGGGATGGTGAATGTGCCTTCCCGGGTAGCGGTGACTGAATATTGATACGTCAGTGTGTTCCGCTGGGTAGTACGACCGTTGATGATCGTCGTGCGATAGCTTCGTGAGGGCCGTCCCTGCGGAACAATCTCTAGGCCATCGACCGGCGGGATGATCGGCTTGCCGTGATCCTTAGCGTTGTTGATCTGGATCTGCAGTGTGAATGGCAGATTCACATAAGTTTCGCGAGTAGACACACTACTCTGAACATCCGCAGCATCCACATGTGAGGTGATGCACAGGAACAGAATGAAACTTGGTAATGCCCATGTGGTCTTTGCTTGAAGCATCAATATCACCAATCTCTTTCAACTGGAACTCGCAATGCACGCTCTGCTGCTTGCTTGCGTAAACGACGTAGCATGTCACGGTCACGAATCGATTGCAGTAGTTTGCGTGCTTCTTCTTCGGTCATTTGATCGCTCGCGACGCCGATTGGTTCGGCTGCCTCCTGCGTGGACGAGTCGTTCTCCTCGTTGACGGCTGTCAATTCACCGGAAGGTTTCGTGGATGATTCGTCGTTTTGATCCTCCGGCGGATTAGAGTTCTCGTCGTCCGAAGGCTGCTGGTTTTGCTGCTGCTGATTTTGCTGCTGCTGATCTTGCTGCTGCTGATCTTGCTGCTGTTGATCTTGCTGCTGTTGGTCTTGCTGCTCTTGGTCTTGCTGCTCTTGATCTTGCTGTTCTTGATCTGTCTCTTATACACATCTGACGCTGCCGACGACTCCTTACGTGTAGA
>CAJXTM010000517.1 GCA_913061385.1 uncultured Rhodopirellula sp.
TCTCGTGGGCTCGGAGATGTGTATAAGAGACAGATGATGGGACGTGGGCTGGTTGAGCCAGCTGATGATTTAAGAGCAACCAATCCTGCGACGCATCCGAAACTACTGAGGCGGCTTGCGGATGATTTTACTGAACATGGATTTGATCTCCGCCACACCCTGCGACTCATTGCTGCCAGCGATGCCTATGCACGGAGCAGTCACTCAATGAGTGGTAACGAGAGTGACACCCGGTATTACTCACACAGGATTGGTCAGCCGCTTGAGCCGGAGGTGTTGGCAGATGCCATTTCTGACGTCTTGGAGATCCCCGAACTCTATGGTGCAAATCCTGAGGGTACGCGGGCGGTGACGCTGGTGAATCCACAAACTAAGTCCCAGACTCTCGACGTGTTTGGAAGGTGTTCGCGGGTTGAAAGCTGCGAGAAACCGATGTCTGTTAACAGTGCCGGGGGTCTGACACTCAAACTGCACCTGCTCAATGGTCCAGTCCTGAATCGGAGGATTGCTTCCCGCAAAGGGAGGCTTTCGCGGCTGCTTGCTGCTGGTCAAACAGATGATGTGATTGTCGAAGAGTTTTATCGTGCGGCTTTTTCCAGACCAGTTACGGAAGGTGAAGCAGAATTTTGGAGTCGGCAACTGAATAGAAGCAACAGTGAAAGGCGAAAGCTGCTCGAGGATTTTGTCTGGAGCCTTTTGACCTGTAGTGAGTTTGTGACCAATCACTGAGATGCTGTCGTCGTGACAGTCAATCATTCCCTGCCGAATGTGTGTCAGTTATAGCGAAGCCATGACATGAATACCCCACTTCGTCAGTCATCAGCAAAGGGCACCCGATCGTGAATGAAGCATTTGTGAGTGAAACGCCTGTGTGTGAAATGAAGCGAACTGACGGCTTCAGACGTCGCGAACTGGTGCGGGTTGGCGGTTTGACAGCGTTAGGATTGGGACTTGGTGACTACCTGCGGCACGAACGACTTTTTGCAGCCGAAGGCAATGACACAGCGACGGGCAAAGTAAAGGCCAAGTCTTGTATTCTGATTTGGCTTGATGGTGGTCCCAGCCACCTTGAGACCTTTGACCCTAAACCTGACGCACCCTTGGAGGTGCGCGGTCCGTTGGGAACCATTCCCACGTCCATTCCCGGAGTTCGGTTCGGTGAGTGTTTACCCCAGACAGCGGCAATCATGGACCGAATAGCAGTTGTTCGATCGATGACTTCACCTTTGGGCGAGCATAACTTCGGAACCCATTATCTGATGACCGGATACAAGCCGACGCCGGTGCTGGAATACCCGGCATATGGAGCTGTGGTTTCGCAGTTGCATCGTGGCCTGGGAGTATTGCCCTCAAATATTGCCGTGCCCAGTTTTAAGGTGGGTGGAAGTCGCTTAACGGGCAACGGATATTTGCCGGCTGCAACTCGTCCATTTTCAGTTGGTGGCGACCCTTCAGCGCCTGACTTCGCTGTTCGTGATCTCGATTTCTACCAGGGTCTCGATTTAACTCGTCTGGATCGTCGACGGCAGTTCGTTGCCGCAATGAACGCTTTTGAACAGCGAAAGGCTCAGGAGGCAAGTGCTCCGTCTGATCCAGATCTAGAGAGAGCATATCGGCTGATTGCTTCGGAAGACGCCAAGCGTGCTTTTCGGCTCAAGGAGGAACCAACGGCAACGCGGCAGCAGTATGGTGGTAAGTCGATTGGTCAGAGTTGTCTTCTGGCACGCCGTTTGGTGGAAAGAGGAGTTCCCTTTGTGACCGTCAACAATCGTGGTTGGGATACTCATGAAAAGTTGCAGACCCGCCTCAAGGATGGGTTTGCCGGTGCGAAGGTAGGCGTTGGGCTTGTTCCATCTCTTGACATTGCCCTGTCGGCCTTGATTCGGGATCTGGAACAGAGGGAAATGCTGGATGAAACTTTGGTCGTTGTGATGGGAGAGTTTGGCCGGACTCCGAAACTCAACACCCGTGGTGGAAGAGATCATTGGCCGCGCGTTTTCAGCGTGTTGATGGCTGGTGGTGGTGTGGCTGGTGGTCAAGTGGTTGGGAGCAGCGATTCAGTCGGTGAATCGCCACTGGATCGACCTGTCACACCCTCCGATTTGGCGGCCACCATTTACACCCTGCTGGGAATTGATCCGAGGAAAGAATTTCACACCGACGACGGAAGGCCCGTGCGGATCGCTCCGTATGAAGCTGATGTTGTGTCGGAATTAATCGCATGATTTTTCTCTTCAGCCGACACTCGGTAGCTCCGGTAGTGATCGGTTTAGTTAAACGAATGCTCTTTTTTACTGGACACCTGACTAATACTCGACGGTGGATCGGTCACTGTGTTGTCGGCTTTTGTTTTACGATGGCAAGTGCGTTGATTGCGGTAGAACCACCGATCACTTCGCTGGTTTTTGATCCGGCGGGACGTTCGCTCTTGGCTGCATCGCAGTCCTACATCACGGTGTACGAGTGGCCGACTCTGATGTCAAAACGAAAATTATCTTCCTCCTTGGTTTCAATTCAGTCTCTGGCATTTTCACCGGATGGTCAAAAGTTGGCAGTGGCCGGCGGGACTCCTGCAGAAAAAGGTGTGGTTGAGATCCGCTCGTGGCCCAAAGGAGCACTGCTTACCACCATTAATGGCCATGATGACACTGTTCAATCAGTTGCATGGTTTGATAATGAAAATTTCGCGACGGGCAGCCTCGACCACGAAATAGGAATCTGCCGTGTAGGGCAGAATCAACCCATCCGACGATTCAAGGGGCATTCCAGGGGTGTCACAGCAATTCAGGTGATTGCGGACGGCAGTCTCCTTGTCAGCGCTTCACTTGATCAGAACATCAGGGTTTGGAAAGTCGAGACGGGCGAATTGATAAAAACCTTGAATAACCATACTCGCGCGGTGAATGCATTGAAGTTGCGGCCCGTGGATCATGAACAAGTCCCAGAGCTAAGCACGTTGCCGATGCTGGCGTCGGTCAGCGATGATCGTACCGTCAGGTTGTGGCAACCGACCATTGGTCGATTGGTCCGGTTTTGTCGACTCGATGTAATCCCTCTTGCAATGACTTGGAGCAGGCAGGGTGACCGGCTTGCGGTAGCCTGTGATGACGGAATCGTTCGCGTTATCGATCCTGATACAATGGAAACGACGGGCACAATCAGTGTCAGTGATTCGTGGTTGTACGCAATTCAAATTCATCCTACGGACGGCAGCTTGGCTGTGGGAAGTCGTGAGCAGCAATTGCAGCGTCTGACCAAAAAAGAGTTGACCGAAAACTAGCGTCAATCATGTTTGCCTATCGTTTGGATGCCAGATGAAGTCCACAAATATTAGAAAGAAGTTATTCATGATTCCTGTTGCAATAAATGCCATCACGGCGACATGGAGTGGCATGAAAACGCCATTCTGTTTTGGACTTGGACGAACCAGGAAAAGCTTCGTTCTTGGGGCGTTCTCAATCACTGTGATGATGAGCGTTTTCGCGGTTTCACCTTCTTCTGTGAATGCTGAATCTGATGGTGTGGGAGTGAACCTTTTCATTCTTTCTGGTCAATCAAATATGGCTGGGATGAAACCAGAAGAGTCTTTTACCCCTGCAGTCGAAAAGGCTTTTGGGAAGGAGCATGTGATCGTTGTAAAAGATGCTCACGGCGGCCAGCCCATTCGCAGATGGTACAAGGACTGGACATCTGCTGACGGTAGTCGCCCGGCCAAAACGGGTGACCTTTATGATCGTTTGATGCAAAAAGTGAAATCAGAAATGAAGACTGGGGAAAGTACCATCGTGACTGTTACTTTCGTGTGGATGCAGGGAGAGCGTGATGCAAATGAAAAGCATGGCGAGATTTATAAATCCAGTTTGAGTGGTTTGTTTGAACAACTTGCGTCGGACCTTGGACGCAAGGATTTGAATTTTGTGGTCGGCCGTCTGAGTGACTTTGATATGTCGAATCAAAAGTATCCCCACTGGACACTTGTGCGAGAACAGCAAGTCGCGCTCGCAGAGCAAACACCCAATTGTGTCTGGGTGGACACTGATGATCTGAACGATGGGAAAAATCGAGGTGGAAAAAGCATTAAGAATGATCTGCATTACTCTGCAAATGGTTATGTGATTCTTGGGCAACGCTTCGCTGACGAGGCAATCAGGATGATCGAATCACGTAAGGATCAAAGCGTAGAGAAATCGGTAACGCCTTGATTGTGCTGCAAATCTGTTTCATCGATGCGTTGATTGATGATGCGTTGATTGGTAAGTAGAGGTCCCTATGGAGAAACAGATGGCAAGTGATGCTAGACCTGTCTCTTATACACATCTGACGCTGCCGACGACTCCTTACGTGTA
>CAJXTM010000518.1 GCA_913061385.1 uncultured Rhodopirellula sp.
CTACACGTAAGGAGTCGTCGGCAGCGTCAGATGTGTATAAGAGACAGGCCGTGGATGCATCGGAGAGCATGGCGATGACGGACACCTTGGAATCCGAGTCGAGTCCATCAAGACTTAGCCGTGCACTCGGCATCCTGTCTGGCGACGACGCCGGCCCCGGTTGGCTGGAATCGTTGCAGAAGACCCATCAAGTGGACGTGATAACGTTCTCTTCTGGCGATCCATCACTCGTCTGGTCGAGCAGTGACGAAGAACCACTGCCCAGCGGATTTGAATTGGAACCCGATGGACAACGAACCGACCTGTCGTCCGGGATGGCAACCACCTTGGCAACCATTGCGTCTCGGGCAAGTGACGAAATTGAACGCGACCCCGACGCATCGATGAGCCGCGCTGCATTGGTTGTCATGTCCGATGGTCGCGACAACACAGGTAACGCGCCTCTGGAACTGGCAGAACGTCTTGAATCCACCGGTATCGCGGTTCATGGGTTCGGGCTTGGGTCCGAGGATGAACCAAGTGACCTCGGTATCGTCAACGTCATCCGACCAGAAAACGTCGCATCTGACGGGAGACTGGCAGGTGAGATTGTGCTCCGAAGTCTAGGAGATCAAAGCAACGCGGATGCGGGCGAACGCGTTTTGCGAATCGAGTCCAACGGAAAGGTCGTTTGGCAAAAAACCGTCTCCGCCGCGAATGGACCTGTGCAGAAAATCGCATTCGACCTTGACGTTGCCGAAGTGCTTACGGAGATCATTGGCGAAAACCCACGGGGAGTTCGCCGCAACTCGGTTGTCATGGATTTACGAGCCGCCATCGACCCACCTGGCGACGACACGAATGCAAAAAACAATGCGTTACCGTTTCGAGTTTCAGCCTCAATTCGCGACCGCCGTCTGCTGATCCTCGATGGGTCAAGCCGTTGGGAAACTCGCTACCTTCGAAATCTGTTCGAGCGTGACCCAGCTTGGATTGTTGATACGGTGCTGTACGGAGAAGGAACCGATCAACCAAGAGTAAAGCGAGGTGAAGAGAGCGGTGAGTTCCCCAACACCAGGGAAGCCATGGCTCAATACGATGCGATCATCCTGGGTGAAGTACCGCCTGATCAATTCCGCGATACCGATGCGAATCTGTTGCGGGAGTTTGTCACACGTGGTGGCGGTCTGATTCTGATTGATGGTCACTACAAACGGCTCAAAGCAATTGCTGAAACCAAGTTACCCGAACTGATACCCGTCAACTATCTCGACAAAAAGCGGATGGGTGTTGAATATGTTCGCCCCACTCGCATCGGCATGGAGCGTCCCGTGTTGAACCTTGGGGGCGACAAGAGCAAACTTGCTGAACTCTGGGAAAACCTGCCACCTCCGTCTGCTGCAACCCCGCTGGAACCGCAGGAAGGTGTAGAGGTCTGGGCCAACTCAATTTCACCAGACGGCGTTAAATCACCGTGGCTGGTTACACGCATGTTCGGTGCAGGACGAGTATTTTACATCGCTAGCGACCAAACTTGGCGTTGGCGATACAAGGTCGCTGACAGATTCCACGCACGTTTCTGGAATCAGCTACTCAGCGCCGTCATGCAACCTCCCTATTCCGCCGCAGACGACTATCTGGCGTTGGGCACCGACAAGGTCGAATACGACGAAGGTGATACAGCACTTATCCGCGTTCGCATTCAGGACACCAAAGGAAAACCTGTTGGCGATGCGACGGTGGATGCCTTACTGATGGCCGATGATCAAATCGTCGCCACTGTACCTCTGACAATCGACGATCCAGCACGGGGGACGTATCGAGGCCAAACACCGCCATTGGAATCAGGGAATTATAACGTCCGCATACGTGCCAGTGGCTTTGATTCCAATGCATTGCAGGCAAGCGCCCCGATTTGGGTTGGCACACCAGATATGGTCGAACTAGATCGGGTGAGCCTAAACGCAGGAACGCTACAACAAATAGCTGAGTCAGGTGGTGGGAAATATTTCCATGAGTCATCGGGAGAAGACATACTGGAAATATTGAAGCCGCTCTCAAGTGGTTCCATTATCGAATCCGACATTCTGATTTGGCAGTCTTTTTATTGGTTCTGGGTAATCGTGATGCTGCTTGCAGCAGAATGGTGGTTACGCAAACGAGCAGGATTGGTGTAGGCAATGTCTTTAGATACTAATTTCTCACGTGGCTTGAAGCTTGATCCGCAAACGACAACTGCGTTGAGCCAGTTCGCTCGACGTCGTCGCAAGCTGCTGCTACTGCGCAGCGTGGCCGGTGGGCTTGCGTTCCTGATCCTGGCCATGGCATTTGTGGCAACATGCGATTACCTGTTTCTGCTTACAGACGGTTTTCGCTGGACCCTCAGTCTGGTCAGTTATGCCATCGCTTTCTTTGCCATTTGGTTCCTCGGCTTGCGGCTTATGGGGAAACATGACCCACGTGCTATCGCCCGCAAACTCGAGACGGCCGATCCACAGTTGCGTGAGGACCTGCTTTCAGCAGTGGAACTCGCTGACCCGAATGAAGCAAACGGGTCGATCAGTTTCCGCAACCAATTACAACACAAAGTGGGTCGTCATTCTGCAGGCCTCGATTTTGGCAAAGTCCTACCCTTCAAACTCATCAAACGCTGGTTGTTTTCGGCTGCCTTGGTCACCATCGCTTTCATCACCCTATTCACGATTCCCCAGCTTCAATTTGCGCGACGCATTGCTCGTGCCATGCTTCCAATGGTTGCGATCGAGCGGGCATCGTCAACCGAGATCGCAGTTCTGAAACCATCACCACCCTCTGGATTCGTTGCCCAAGGCGATGCAGTGGCCGTGGTTGTTCAGATCAGCGGTGAGCCAGCAGATGAAGTCTGGTTGCAATGGATAACCACGGACGGACTCGCAGGCGAAACGAATATGACACCTCGAATCATCGCATCGGAACAAACTCAGAACGGCACTCTGGATCACCAAAACACCTACGCTGCGAATCTTTCGATCGGAACCACACCGCTGCGATATCGCATCCTGGCAGGAGACGGTATCACCCTGTGGCATGAATTGACGCCGCTTCCACGTCCCAGCGTCGAATCCTTCGAGAAACTCTATCAATTCCCTTCTTACGCCAAACTGCCAGACCGTGTCGAAACGGCTGAACATGGCGACCTCAAAGCATTGAGTGGATCGCGAGTCTTATTAACCGTGCGGTTTGATGAGCCGGTCGAAAACGCAACCATTGGATTTGCGAATCGCGGCATCGCACCTTGGGAACTCACCGCAGTGGAGGGCAGTGACCGCGATTTCATAGCCACCATCCCGATCAGCTCGGCTGCAAATTACCAGATTGATGCCACCAGCAGCCGGTCAGGTTTGAACAATCCATTCAGTCCCCAGTACTCAGTCACGGCCGTCATGGATGCACCACCTGCAGTCCGATGGGGCCCCTCACTGCCAAACACAATCCTCGCTTCAACCATCGACGTACTTCCGATGCAAGTGATTGCCACTGACGACCTTCCGTTCGACGATATCGTCCAAGAGTACAAGGTCAATGGTGGCCCATTGATCCGAACTCCTCTGGCAATCGAAGTCCCAAATCGTGAACTGGAACTCAAATGGGACTGGGATCTCCTGAACCTCGGCAAAGACTCCCCGCAGTCGATGCAACTCTCTGGTGGAGACATCATCCAAACCCGTATTGTGGCAATCGATCGGAAAGGCCAAGCAGGTGCATCTGCCTTCATTGAAGTTCTAATCACCGAACCCGGTTTTGATCGAAACCGGCACCAACATCTGATTCCAATGCAAACACTCACTGAAGCCGTTGCAGAGTGGACCCAAGGTGTGTCGGAACTGATGCAAGTCGCAAGTGACGAAGTAACAGGCACGCTAAACACCACGACCGAGAAAGCAACTGAACTTAACTCCCAATGCGAACCGCTGATACAGCTCGTAACGCGGCAACTTGAATCATCCGGAAAATCAATTCAGTCCAGCGAGTGGGAACTGCTAGCACGCAGCATTACAAAACTCAACAGAGAACTCAACGATTGGGTCTCTGAGTCGACTTGGGTAAGCGAGCAAGACGACGAAGCTTGGAGAGATGATCAACAACGCGCCACTCGTGACTTGGCCAATCGAGCAAAGCGGATGGTTCAGGACGCATCTCGTATAAATCGATACGCGCAGGCAATTTTCGGCAAAACTGTTTCCATTGGCATCCTCGACGATACCATGGCTCTACAAAAAAGCATCACGCCGCTAACGAACACACCCGCCCCAACTTCGTCGAACAGATTACCAATACCTGTCTCTTATACACATCTGACGCTGCCGACGACTCCTTACGTGT
>CAJXTM010000519.1 GCA_913061385.1 uncultured Rhodopirellula sp.
ATCTACACGTAAGGAGTCGTCGGCAGCGTCAGATGTGTATAAGAGACAGTCTCGGGTGTTCGAGATTGTTTGAGAGCCATTGAGTGCCGTTGAGCGTTACGCCATCGTCCGAGAATGAAAGTTTTTCATGTGCCTGAAGTTTGACGGAACCCGTCGTGGGATTGACTGTCCGTTCGTCCGCTGAATCTTGGTCGAATTGCCATGCATAAAGAGGCGTGGCCGGGCTTGCGGAGACCTCAGGAAATACATCCGCTAAAAAGGGTATCTCTGCAATGCTGCCGTGTTTTGAGATCGGTGCGAATGCCATGGAGGTTTGCAGCGAGTAATGGCAAACGCAGCTGGAACTGCCCTCCGGTATTAATAATCGGCCGCCTGCTGGAATCATGTTGATCCAACACCCAGCTCGGGTAGGGGCGAGAGCGGTGAAAGTGGAGGTATCCAAATTCAATACCGTGGGGTTGCCCGCTCGAAAAAACAAACAGTGTCCGGCACCCGAAAGCGTACCACAGCTGTGTCCGGGACGATTGAGTGCCCAGTTAGCTGATTGATTGGGTGGAGCAGTACGATTCCCGGTTTCGAGGTCGTATAGAAACGGCTCCGCTACAATAATTACTTTGCCATCGGGCTGTTTCAAGGCGACAGGGTGATGCACTTGCTCACCATGGAACAGGCCGTTCTTCACATGCGCGTGGTCCGCTTGCCACAGTGGAGATCCATCTTCAGCATTGATCACCTTTAGCATGTAGTGCGCTTTGTCCTCTCGACTTTCTGACGTGGTCAGAATGATTTGTTGATCCACTATCTGCGCGAAAAGCATGTTTTTTGAAGAAGTCCATTTCAGAGGGACTTGCCAGTCAATTTCTCCTGTCTTCGGTGAGATTGACATTAGATAGGCATCTTCCAGCAGAGCGGGCGCCGGGATGCGGTCCGTCTTGTGTTGCATGCACTTTTGTGAGCGTGATTCGACAAATACGATACGTTGGTCATCAAGTGCAATTGTTCCGTTAACGATTACACCTTTGGAGTGAAAGGACCAGATGCGCGACCCATCAGATTCGAGCCTGTGCAGTTCGCGGCTTGTGACAAGCGGTCTTTCTGAACGGTAGTCTGATTCGACATAGGTATAGCGGGTTTCCTTGTCGGTGGCGGTTCGGGGCGCCGAGTCCTTCATGACTGATGCAATGACATTACCGTTGGTTTCCGCGATATAGCCCCATCGGTATCCGTCGCGTTGAGTTGGCGTTCGGTGGATGACCTTGCCTGTGTATGCATCCACTTGCCAAATTTCGTGATTGGCAGCGACGAATAACGACTTTCCGTCGCGAGTTAAGCAGGCGTAACCACAGTCGAACGGTGTCACGTAACGCATCGCGAGGGCTGGCAGTTTCAATTCCCAGCGTTCCGTCCCATTGGCAGGGTCTATCCCAATCAGGACTCCATCTCCCTGAACGATGGTGGCACCACCAGCTGTCAGTGGTGCCGGACCTCTCAGATGCCGATCGGGAATGCGGTTGGGACCCACGCCGCCGAACCACAGTAGGCGAAAAGACGTTGCGTTTCCGACTAACTCATCCTCCGTTGCCGAAGTGTTCGCGGGATTTGCGTATTGATGCCGCCATACCCCTGCACCAGCGATTACTGCGGGACGTACTGGGGATTCATCGTTCGCTCGCCAGACAAAGCCTGTCTCTGCAGCAGTGAAGACAAGAAGCTGACTCGTTTCATATTTAGTTTTAGTCGCTTCCACGACCACATTAAAAATGCCTTGTGAGAATGGCAAGGCAGTACCTTGTTCGTGATGCCAAACGGTGACACGGTGGCCGTACGTTCCTTGTTGCATCAGCTCGTTTTGCAATTCGTTCACAGCAGATTCATCGGAAAGCAAGGTGATGATCCGCAACTCGGTGGTGCTTATCAGGTGGTTCACCAACGATCCGTCAGAGTCTCCGAGTACCAATGCCCAGCCCCGCGGCGACTTGAGTTCTCTGTCGAGTTGAGGGTGGGCCGTTGTTCGTGCCAGACTTTTTGATGGGGGTTTTGAAGGCGATGCTGAGTCTTGCCAGTGGCGCGGTTCTGGCGAGTCGGTGCCCCGCCATGCGAACACTTCTCCCGAAGTAGTGGTTGCCACCAGAATTTCTGAATTGTTGTCAGCAACCGGACTCACTGCCATGTATTGGATTTCTGAATTCGGTCTGTCCAGACTCAATCGTCCCCGTAATTTACCCGTGTTTGCGGCGTGATACTGCAGGTTCTGACCGCCTGCCACAAAGAGTGTCTGGCTTTCGCCCTTGCCGGAAACAATCAGTGAATGATGCAGCAGGCAGTCGACTGACCACGCGGTGGACGCCTCTGGCGTTGAAGCTGTTTGTGTGCGATGGGCGACAAGTTCTGTTCCACTCGCGCTCCAAATCAGTCCTTTTCCGGCGGCGAATTGCTTTCCTGGAAACGACAACATCTTTTCACCCGGCTGGTTGGGCTGTCCTTCGATGACAGCAGTATTTCCAGGTCCAGATAGGATGGCATCAGGCGTGAGGATACAAAAGGTTCCCCCAGGTGATTTCAGTTCAAACAGGAAGCGGCCATCGCTCTGTTTAACGGCGAAAGGTTTGCTGCGGCCGGTGGGTATGAAAAGTTTGTCTGAGTCTGCCAGCAAGTAGCCCTGAGGTGACTGCGAAAGTTTTCGTCGCCAAAGGGGGGCACCTGATTCAAGATCCAGGCCGACGGCGTACACTCCCTGGCTCGGAAACAGCCCGGCGGTGGCAAATACCTGATCATTGTGAACAAGCACTGAAGTTCGGATAGGGTGTGAACTTATGAGACGATCATTCCCAACCACCCAGGGCATGTTTGGCCCAATGCGGGTTTGCCACAGTAGGTTGCCGGTTGCGATATCTATTGCACGGACTAGTCCGTCGTCGGCACCAAGGTAGGCGATTCCGTTGGAAACTGAGGGCGCGTAGCGCACGGGGGCTTGCGTGACGAACTGCCACCGTGCTTCGCCGGTTGACGGGTCGAGTGATAGCAAGCGGTCGTTTGTCGACGACGTGATCAAAACATGGGTCCGTCCTGCTGAATCGTCCACGATCAGGGGGACATCTGCACGATCGTCCGTTACTCTCGCACTCAGCGTGTCTAACTTTTGCCAAAGGCTACCCTTGGCAGGCTGTGGCCACGCTGGTTGCGGTGCACTGATTTGTGTGAATTTCCACAGGGGCGCCCAGTGTTTGGACTTCAGTGCTTGTTCATGAAAGCCACTTCGCTGGGGATTTCCCCTGTGCTCATGCCAGTCAGCCAGCACAGGCGCCACCAGAAATGCGTAAGCCGCGGCGAGTGCACGGAGAGGGTTAATCATTACTTGCATGGAGGAGACAATGAATTTATTGGGGTCTCAAGCTGCCACGATTTAGACAGGAACTTGCTCACAAGTCTTCGACGCTCAGGGAGCGGTTATCGCGAGGTTGTTAGGTAGTGAAGTAACAACTTGCTTGAGTTGGGGGCTAGGGAGCTGCTAGTTGATCGAGGAATGTCTTGATATCAACGGACAACAAAGACGATAACTCGCTGACTTTTTCCCGTTGTGCTTGATCAGCTGCTTGAGCATCCAACTTGGCGTCTTCTTTGGGTGCGATGATGATTGTCGGCATGGGTGGCAATTGCGCGATGACAGCTTTGACCTTGTCGGTGAAATCGATGTAATCCTGTTTCAAAGCCTGGTCCGCTTTGATGGTGTCGACGTAGTTACTTTCAAACAGAATCAATTGGTTTTTTCCTCGGTTGACGAAGTCTGCGAGCACTGCATGTGCCTGTCCAAGCTTTTGCCTGTGCATGTAGAGTGTGCGCCGTCTTGTTCTCATTTCGTAGTAGTAGCGATTCCTTTCACGCTGATAGAAATCGGCTCGCTCTTCGGCATTCTGTTTGTAACGGATTTCAGCGTCCGTGGGCTCTTCACCCAGCGGCCGGCTAGCGATGATACTCCATTCAGTGCTTCTGCGGCCGGCCTCGCGAAATTTCTGATCTGCTTCTTGGAAATACTGATTAGCTTCGTTGGTAATGACCTGTTGGCGATCAAAAGCTTCTCTGCCGTATTCCCACTGTTTGTTGTAGCTCTTCATGAACTGCTCAAGCAGGTCTCGGCATTCACGGATTCGGTTGTCCAACGCAAGTTTCTTGATACGATCTGCTTCCGCTTCTGCCTCGATGCGCTCTTTTTCGATTCTCTGACGACGAGCTTCAGCTTCATCTAACACAGCATCTGGTATTTCACTGGTTTTGATCAGGGTGGTTACCTGTCTCTTATACACATCTCCGAGCCCACGAGACCGAGGCTGATCTCG
>CAJXTM010000520.1 GCA_913061385.1 uncultured Rhodopirellula sp.
GGGCTCGGAGATGTGTATAAGAGACAGGTACTGCCAATATCATTACGTTTCCCATCGGTAATGACGAGCAAGTCGGCTTTTTTCGCATGTTGGATAACTTGCCCCAAAGCGACCATGCCGGCAGGTCCAAGCTGCTCAAAGAACGCCGCTTGTGGTTTCACACACGCAACTTTTCCTGCCACCACATCAATGATCTCAGTGCAAAACTGAGTGTAAGCAGCGGCCCACTCTTCAGCTGAATCATTGACAACCGAATCACGCAGCGGTGCTGGCAGTTGAGCTTTCCGTGGATCAAGACCAACGCAGGTGATCGAGCCAGTGTTACGCACGGCCAAAGCAAGACGGTCCGCAAAAAGCATTGTTTTCCCCGATTGGTGTTTGAATGCGAAAGCATGAAAGCGTGAATCCAAGGCTGTAACCTGTCTTCAAGCAGCCAGAATCTTGCCTTCCTGAGCGATGTGGTCAAGGACCGGTCCCTCTGCAGCATCTGCGATAACAGCCGACCCTAGGAGTAGATTCCAGCGAACAAGCCCGAGAATCGATGGAGAATAGCCATTCTGAGCGATGACAAACGTATGCAACGAGGTACCGATGGCGGATCGGATTTTCATTGTGAGTGCAGGAAAAACGGCGTCTAGCAAACCAAGCCGGGGTTGGTTAGCATTTTGGTTCTGACAGAGAGAATGTGTCAACGTTTTCTTTGGCGGGCTGTAGCGCAGCCTGGTTAGCGCGTTTGACTGGGGGTCAAAAGGTCGGAGGTTCGAATCCTCTCAGCCCGACTAAGAATCAAAACAGCTCGTCGCAATCATTTGCGGCGAGTTTTTTTGTTGGCTCGCAACGGATGGCAAACTCTCGTTCGTTGGCTCAACGGCTTCCCCCTGATCCTGCACGGTCGAATTGCCGGACTTCCGTCCCGCCTAACTCCATGTTTGCTAGTGACCTGGCGGGCTCAAGTCCAAGAGTCTCTTTCCGCAGATCTCTGTTTGTGATTGATCTCTGCACCTTCTGCGTGGATAGTCATTTGCACCATCGCAAACGTCAGACATAAGCACAACGTAAGCATTCACCGAGGCAACTGACCGAGGAACAAAATCTGCCGAAATCGATGAAACCCTCTGTCACAACTCGATTGCAGGTGGTGCTAGCGGCATGTTGCACCAACACACACCATGAGCCACCAACCTTCAAATTTTCGGTCATGTGTCGTCCAAAGTTTGGCTCACTTTCCAGGCCTTAGACACCTCGCAGAATGTACAGCAACCCCCAACTCAAACTGGCCCTATTGATGCATCAAAATGAATCCTTCCTTCAAGAGGGGTGGACATTCGCACGAGAACCAAGGTCCTAACATGTTTTTCCTGCTTGGCCCCTAACCTGCAACCGAGCCTAGATACTCTCTGATGATGACCACTTGACTACCCCCCGGTATTTGCCCCAGGGTGAGTGAGAGAATTGGGGTTCGTAATTAGGCTGTGTTCTGGCCGCATAAGCGGCAGGGGTTTGATAATCCAATCAACTGTGGATGCGGTGATGTGTGGATGCGGTGATGGTTGTAATTGAGTCGCCATCGATCAATCACCCAGCAAGCTTTCTCGAAGCTCAGGAAGATTTCTCGGTTTAGCAGCTCATCGCGAAGCGTGCCATTGAACGATTCGACATAGCCGGTCTCCCTGGGGCTGCCCTTGGCGATAAACAGCATTTTGACATCGGCTTCTTTCAGCCAACGGCAAATTACCTTCGACACGAACTCAGGGCGGTGTCATTACCAAGGCTGTCGCTGCGAAGGTGTTCGGGCGTGCCACGTACGGCGAACAGGTACTGCAAGACACCGATCAAGTCTTGAGTGGTAAACGAACGGCCAACTTCTAACGCAAGGCATTCTCGCGTGTACTCGTCGATCACCACCGGCTACCGAAGTTGGCGACCGTCCTCGGTCCGATCCGTCACAAAGTCGTACGACCACACATGATTCTTGTATCGGGCACGGTGACGCACGCAACCATTTTCACTTCCGCCAGGAAAGCGTCGCTTGCGATGTTGTTTTTGTGGGACTTGCATATGTTCTCGCTTCCAAAGTCGATGGACGCGTTTCTCGTTCACCGTCCAACCTCGCTGGGTTAACAACCGATGAATGCGGCCAGATCCGAAACGAGGACGTTGACGAGCCAGTAAACGCATCTCGTGCAGTAGGCCCGGTTCATCGTCCGCCCGACGCGACTGGTATCGCTGGGTGTTGCGTGGTTGACCCAGAACGCGGCAGGCCCGACGCTCCGAGACTCTTTCTGGCCCCAAATGGCTACGCACGGTGCATACTGTGCGGCGACGGCGTTCAGGGCTTACCAGTTTTCCTTGGCAGCCTCCTTGAGAATCTCCATATCGAGAGCCTGCTCAGCGACCATCTTCTTCAGCCGAGCGTTCTCTTTCTCCAAAGTTTTCAGTTGCTTGGCCATCTCTGGTTTCATGCCACCATACTTCTGCCGCCAGCGGTAATAAGTCTGTTCAGAGACTTGAGTAACGACTTCTAGCAACTTGCAAATTTCGGGCACCTTCTTCCCCTTACCGAGTTCAACATCGGCTTTACGAAGTTTGGCAACGGTCTGATCCACTGTGTGACGTTTCTGAGGCATTCTGAAAGTCCTTTTCGAGCGGCACGCCCGATCAAGATTCTCTCACTCACAATGGTGCAACTCTATGGGGGGAGGTCACATCAAATCCCCCACCTTTTTTACGACGGGGAAAGTTTCCAAATTCGTGTTTCATGATGCGCAGTATTTCGATAATGCGGGCTCTGTTTGTCTAACGGTAAGACAATTTAGTATTTCGAGGGACGCTTCTACTGACCGCAAATTCAGAGTCGATTTCATCGGAAATTAGTCTGTGTGAATTAACTCAGTCCTGTTTCTGGTTGAGTCGAGGTCGGAAAGAGAACGGAGAAGATTTTCGATGAAAGCAGCGAAAGATAAGCTATTGGACGCTAGCCCAAAGGTCGCAGCTCACTGGCAACTGATCGAAGAGCAGGGGCGAGTGGAATGCAATCTTTGTCCTCGAAATTGTAAGCTCCGCGATGGCCAGTCGGGATTCTGTCGGGTGCGCGGAAATCGCGGCGGTCAGCTATTTACGTTCAACTACGGTAAATCCGTTGCTGCAACCGAAGAAGTGATTGAGACCGAAGCGGTTTATCACTTCAGTCCAGGTAAGCGGATCCTGAGTCTGGGTAACATTGGCTGTATGATGGCCTGTACTTTCTGTCAAAATTGGCAGACGTCACAAATCCGCCATTTAGATGTCAACGCAGTCAAGTCCTACGCTCCCACCGACGTGCTAGAGATTTGCCAAGAGCACAATATCGAGATGGTTTCGTGGACCTACAACGATCCCGTCGTATGGCACGAGTTCGTCTGCGATACGTCCCGTCTTCTACGCCAAAACGGCATACGTACACTCTATAAGTCGGCCTTCTATATTCAGGAAGATCCGGTTCGAGAACTGATCGACTGTATTGACGTCTTCAGTATCTCACTGAAGTCGATGGACGAGAGCTTCTACCGTCAAGTTACCAAAGGAAAACTGGGCCCGGTTCTCGATCGCATCCGACAAGTCCGGGAATCGGGCCGGCACATGGAGATAAGTCAATTGGTGATTCCGAAGTTGAACGATGCCCCCGCGGAGATTGAGAAGACTGCCCGCTGGATGATCGACAATCTAGGTAATGACGTACCTCTCCACTTTGTCGGATTCCACCCGGCATATCGATACACAGAAGTCAGCAGGACTTCTACCGAGACATTGCTTCAAGCCCGTGAAGTCGCATTTTCCCAAGGGATCAAGTACTGCTACTTGGGCAACGTTTATCAGGATGGGGTCAGCGATACGTATTGCAATTGCGGGAAACTGCTTGTATCACGTTTCGGATTGTCGTCAACGGTGGTTGGCATCACGCCAACTGGACATTGTTCCGATTGCGGTGATCCCTCGCCCATCCACTTTGCGTTAGAAGCACAATCTCTGAGTTGTGCAGATCGACGCGACACTCGCATCGCTGACCGTCAAAATCGGTTTGAATGGACCACTGAAATCAGTAGTCTTCATCTTTCGGTGAAGGGGCGACCCGTCGTGGAACCGTTTGACGTCACGGTAAAGCACCTCGGCACGCCGTTGGTTCAAAACGTCCGGCTTGGTGGAGGGCTCGAGCGAGTACTTGTGTCCAAAAAAAGCCATCGCAGTGATGAGATCTCAATCACTTGGAATGGACCACACGACGTGCATCTGTTCCCGGTTTTAGACCTGTCTCTTATACACATCTGACGCTGCCGACGACTCCTTACGTGT
>CAJXTM010000521.1 GCA_913061385.1 uncultured Rhodopirellula sp.
CTACACGTAAGGAGTCGTCGGCAGCGTCAGATGTGTATAAGAGACAGGTACAAGCAATTGCTTCAGAACTATCCGGCGCTTCGACAGTATTCCAAGCCGCCACCATGCTTCCATCGATCCCCCAGCCAACAAGTGACTCGCCATCGAACAAAGGCGTACTGGCGACCACCCGCTTGAATTCACGAGGCCCTCTGGGTAGCGGCCGAAGCCAGTTGACAACAAGAATCGTGAGTAAAAGAACAACCAAGGTGACCAAACCAGCAAGCACGCGCGCATTTCGGGAAATCCGCCCACCGATGGACGCGTAGGTCGATCCTTCTAAGCCGAGCGTTACCTGACTCTGAATCTCGCGTCCTTGTCTTTCATGCTCCGCTGATCCACGATCCTGTGCGACATCAAGCGGGACTGGATATTCCGTGGTCGGCGTGCCTGCTGGAAAAACGCTAGCCTCGGTTTGTCGATCCCGTGCAACGGTTGGTTCTTCGCTGATGGCAGGAACATTCGCGGCAATCGAACCGACCAGAAATTCTGTCGTATCACTGTTCACTTCGCCAATATCTAACTGGTCAATCGCATCAATCAGCATTTCATACGAAGGCGGGCGGCGTTCTCGGTCAGGATCCAACAACCCCATCAGCAAACGCCACTGGCTGTCAGTCAAAGTGGTCGAAAGGTTTTGGGCAATTTCGTTAGGGTTCAGTTTTTGCTTGTATAAGGCTCCGATACTGGCACCCTTAAACGGGATCTCCCCGAAGAGCAAATTCCAAGCCGTCGCTCCCAGCGAATACATATCCGACCGGAAATCAAGTTCCCCACCACTGAACTGTTCAGGAGACATGAATGCAGGGCTGCCGATGATTTTGTCAGCTGTAGTCAGCCGATTGTCCTGCTGGGTATGGTCGGTGAACATTGCCAAACCAAAATCAGTAATCTTCACAATCCCATGGCTTACCGTCACAGCCATCGACCCTTCTGGTGCGGGCATCAAAATAAGGTTCGCAGGTTTGATGTCGCGATGTATCAAACCTTGGCGAGAGGCATGCAGTAAGCCGGAAGCGACTTGACGAACGATTTGCCATACCTGATTTTTTGGCAATCCAAAACCTGAAGCAACCAACTGCTCGCAACTGGGCCCAGGAATGAATTCCATGGCAAAGTAGAAACGACCCTCATGTTTTCCAAAGTTGAGAGCCTGAACAATGTTTGGGTGCTGCATGCGTGCCAGCGCCTTGGCCTCCAGTTCAAAACGGGCGCCGGTATTGGAGTTGCCCACGCTACTCACGAGCACAGTTTTTAAAGCAACAACGCGTTCAAGATCCAATTGGCGAGCACGGTACACAACCCCCATGCCACCGCGTCCAACGAAGTCAAGAATCTCATAACCTGGCACTACGTCACTCGGACGCAGTAACGAGTGAACGATTTCGATATCAGAAGGAGTCAGTAAGCCTCTCTGCAAAGCATCCTGTGCAACCAGATGCCCTTCTTCACCAACGGGTTCACGCAGCTTTTCGGCATCCGAAGCTGACACCAATTTCAGCTCGATACACTTGTCGATGAACAGGGTTGACTGCTGAATCATTCGCTCGCTTGGCATGGCCTGAACTTTCGTCGAAGTTAACCGCCAAGCTGGGACAGTTGTTTCAGAATGGAATCAACCGTCGGGCGGTCCGCAATCGATTCTCCCACGTAGGCGAACCGCACCCGCCCCTCACGATCAATGATGTAGGTCGATGGTTTGGCTAAGTCAGACCGAATCCCCAATTGATCCACTGAGGACAAATTGATATCCAACAAGATCGGATACGGGATGTCTTCATTTGGAATCTGCCCCTTCTTGATCCGCTTCTCCAATTCCTCGATCTTCACCGCCTCGTCCGCGGATTCAGTGGGAAAGATCACCGCCAATTGGGCATTATAAAGTTCCAGCTCATCAAATCTTCTCGCCCATCGCGAGGTTTGTGAAGCGCAATAGAAACAGACTCCTCCATACCAACCCCGCGTGATGACCAGAACCAAATATTCTTCCGTCATGATGTCGGCTAATTTGACTTCTTTGCCTTCTGGATCAGTGAAGACCAAGGTTGAAAAATCATCGATCGTGATCGGCTGAGACTCAGTGACCCTCATGAACTGAATGCCGTCGTCCGGCATACCATCGCAGCCCACAACGCAAAGCAGGAAAAATAACACTACACCGAAACGGACCGTTGCCATGCGACACCCAGAATTATATTTCTCACACCGAAGGAAGCTGAGTCAACCAGCTCCGAACCGCCCTTATGATACCCGCTTCCTGTCAATCACAATCGCTATCGAAAAAATCGTGCCAGAAACCTGTCTGCACACAGCCAATCGGGGCCGCCCGCAGTAGGCAAAAAGGAGCAACCGAGGGACATTGGAGGGTTCATACCGGTGACTACCAAGCTAAAACCCACCATCGCAGCCTTTATAACCAAGGTATGGGTTGGGAAAACACGTTTCGCCATCGCACGGTAAAACATCCGACACAAGCTCAACTTGAGCCCGTCACCAGCCTGACAGAATCCCCATTCAAGCTCCGCATATCTCCAGACACTGTTTTTTTCCATGATTCATGTCATCGCCCAAATCGATCTCGCGCCCGGAAAGCGAAGCAGGTTCCTTGCCGAATTACAGCAAATCGTCCCCATTGTCCTGGCTGAAACAGGCTGCATCGAGTACGTAGCAGCCGTGGACGCCTCGACAGACTTGGAACGCCAGCATCGCAGTCCGGATCGGGTCACCATCATTGAAAAATGGGACACGATTGAACACCTGCAGGATCACCTCACCGCTCCCCATATGCTCACCTATCGTGAACAGGTCAGCGACATGATCATTAACGCCCAACTTAATATCCTGACCCCAGCATAACCCCCACTCAAACGAGCTTGGTTTTCCTGCGTGCAGCAAAACCAATACTCGCGAGCACCCCGCGGTGGCTGACGCTCACACGACTAGTCAGGCCGGATACTATTTCTTTTTGTTGCGCGGCTGTCGACAGCGTTCCAGTGTCAGAATAGCGAAAGCCGTGCCATAAGGCTTGTGATAACTGTAGAGGGGATAATCAAACCAAGACCCATCTTTTTCCTGCCGCCTGATAATCCGATCTGCCAAATGGTGCTGATAGAGCGAACGCTGCTGATCTGGCAGTTCCGAAATACAGAGCCCACCATAGTAAAGCCCAAAATAGTAAAAGTATCCTGCAACCCCCGCGTGCGATTCATGGGGAATCGGTCGCTTCCGTCCCATGTCCAACCAACCATGACGCGTCACAAGTCGGTCTAACCACTGAGTCAGCACCTGATCAGTAATGATGGGGTCACCCCACAAACGCAAAGCAACGTTCCCCGCCTGCGACCGCCCCAAGCTTCCAGAGGGTCGATTGATCAACGCCATCGCCCTTGATCTGTCGGTCGGGATTCTCATGGTGTACATGAAACTCGAATCGGGTTTACGCATCAACTGAGTTGCCTCGATCGCCCGACTCACCATCCGTTCATCCGCATGCAACCCGATCTGCCTTGCACGAGCCAGCGCAACCAGAACAGCTGCGTTCACAAAACTGCACGACGGATTGATCGGCTGACTCATACCACTGCCATAATAAAACCACCCTCCGTGAATCGACTGCCAACGTTTCAGTCCTTCCATGTGCTGTTCAATGGCATTTGCGAGCTCATTCTTCTGCTTTTCGCTTGTCGAAATCTGATGCACACGCACGAAAGTCTGAATGCAATAACAGTGAGCCCAAACATTCGGAAGATCAGCTGGCCCGGCACGTTTGATTTTGCCCGTTCGCTCGAGCAGAAAACGCAAAGCTCGCGACCGACTTCGTTGCAATGAGGTGCTATTGCTGTCGTCAGACAACAATGCCTCGAGACACATTGCGGTCACCGCAATTTCAAAGGACCGAAAAGAACCAGGAATCGGATCACTATCGACTCCCCCCGTCCATTGTGGCCCTCCCCAACCGCCATCTTTTCGTTGGCTCGAAATCAGGAATTCAATTCCATCAGCAAACGATCGGTCCAGTTTTCCTTCGTCAAAGTCTTTGAGTTGCTTTGGACTTCGAAGATTCCGCTCCTCGCAACGCACCTCCGGCATCGTCACCATACAAAACACACAGCACACAAAGATCAGCGATTGCAACAACCGCCCACCAGGTGGATCACAGACAGACATGCAAATCATCCTGTTAAATTTCATCACACCAGAGGCACCTGACAGCGAAACCGAAACCATCATCTAAGCCCAAGTACCTGTCTCTTATACACATCTGACGCTGCCGACGACTCCTTACG
>CAJXTM010000522.1 GCA_913061385.1 uncultured Rhodopirellula sp.
TACACGTAAGGAGTCGTCGGCAGCGTCAGATGTGTATAAGAGACAGATCGTGGACCTCGGTTAGCGATTGTTTATGTTTATGGAACGCATGCTACCTATCAAAGCTACTCTGAAGACCAACTGGATCAGCCGGCGGCAGACAATAGGTACCCATTTCCCTATCCAGCTCGGATGCGAGACTCGGTTTGGAATCGATATCGCAACAGCGCGAGGACGGTGGATCGTCTGCTTAAACCGCTACTGAGTCGAGACCGGGTGATCGTTGCTGTTGGTGACCATGGCGAGTCATTTCTGGAAGATGGAACCATCGGCCACGGGATTCGATTATCGCGTTATCAGAACATGACAGCAGCTGTCATGTTCTGTCCAGGAAAGTTGGCACGGGTCGTTGAGCTGCCCACTTCCCATACCGACGTACTTCCGACGCTTTTCTCATACTTGGGCGTGGATCTATCGGATGCCGGTGCGATTGACGGCACCTCCTTGGAACTGGCAACCGACCGCCAGCTTGCAGGCCGCCGCTTTGCTACGCGAAACTATTTAGAGCCGGACTACGCTCTGATCGGTCCTTGGACTCAGGACCCGTCCAAACCGTTCGCCTTTCGCTTCAAAGCCTCGGTGTTCGCAGGATCAGCCACGGAATTGAACGCAATTGACGAGGTCGGTTTGCAAGTAGAGCATGCGGACTCCGCAATCCAAGCGAGGGAGGTTAAGAAATGGCAGGCTTCATTGACTCGCACTAAGAGCGAGACAAACACGACGTCAAACACGAGGAAACGCACCAATTAGTAGCGGTCCTCAGTGATGCGTGCTCTCAGTTTGACCCTGGTTTAAGCAGACAAATATTGATTGCCCCAAGTCGCCACTGTCCGCCCGCCTCCACTCCAAAATGCGGTGAGCTATCAAGCACCAGCTCTTCACCTTTCTTCAAAATACCGACATCGCTCAAGATGCCCGACTGGTCCTTCCCATCGATGTCAGCATCAACACAATAGATTGCCAAGGGCGATTGGCCACCCTTGCGGTAGAACCCTCCGCATACGCCATTACCGGCAACGATCTCGACAGATTCAACTAGCACGTCTTGATCGAAACTTATACAAAGTCTCTCGCCGGAATCGACTTGCCTCACTTTACCACCCGCGATCCCGAGTCCCCGTGGGTTGACATCGAATCGCGTTGTCCTCTCTTTATTTGCCCGTTGTGCTCGGACTGTCAACTGAAGAGGTGGTAAATTTGACACTCTTAGAACGGATGAATGAACTCCGGATTCTAATCCTTGATACTGCTCACGGAGGTCGTGGTGAATTGATCCTACACCAAGCGTGGAATGACTCGACGCCGGCTGTTGATGATCCATCCAGGATAACCTCACTCGAGCATCCGCGCATCGTTCCACCAGTAGGTGCCCACCTGATGCTCGGTGTTTTACTGCACGGCGCGATAATTCACCGACAAGCGATTGCAAACTAGCGCGTTCCAGTAGGTTGGTACCCTCTTTGGGATCGGTTTTGAGGTCAAATAGTTCGACAGGCACTGCTTTGCCCGTACGTAACAGAGACGCGCTGAGAAATAACTTCCAATCACCTGATACGACTTGCCCCTCGATCACTGGGTCATCAGAACGGAACGCAAGCACTGCTGGGTCGTCCGCCTCTTTATGATCATTGAAGAACATTTGCCGTTGGCCGAGCCGCTGGCCCCGCCATGCGTCTAATACACTGACGCTATCCTCGGCACCTTTCTCACCCGCTGAAAAATCAACGGGTGGTGATTCAAGAATCTCTGCGAACGTAGCATACAGGTCCTGTAGTCCGATTAACGTTTCATTGCTCGGGCCGGGAGTTTCCGCATTACCATCACCAACATTTCCTGTCGGCCATGACACTAGAAATGGGACGCGATGTCCTCCCTCGTACACGGACGCTTTATTACTTCGAAAGGGCCCTGTGGCATACTTAGCGCCAATTTCTGCGCCGTTGTCACTTGTGAAAATGACAATCGTGTTTTCGATCAGCTTCTTGCCGGGATTGCGCGGGTCGTTTTCGGATTTCAAATAGTTCATCAAGCTTCCTAACACCACATCATTCTCATACACGTAGTCGGCGCGCGTGCCCAATGGCTTCATCGATACACTGATCCCTGCTCCTGCAATGCTTATCCCTTCGATCTCTTTTTCTGGTGTGTGGGGACCATGATTTGAATTGCAGGCATAGTAAAGAAAAAAAGGAGCATCTTGATGGTTGGCAAGATGTTTTGACAGAAAGGACTTTGCATTCGATAAGTGTCGGCTACCCAGTTCCTCTAGGACGTAGGCATTCTCACCACGATCGGTGATGCGTTTACCGTCGCCGGTCGCGCCGACGATGGTGCGTCCATGGATGTGTCCTGGGCCAATCGACTGATCCGCATTATTTGGCATCTTCTTTCCGCGTTTCGCGGGGCCTGATGTCCCGTGGGAACGCGAAGTGAAACGGCAGTAGTCAAAACCATGATCTAAGGGTGTATCAAACATAGGCTGAGTTAAATCGGCGTCCTCCCACCCATCGGCTGGTTGTCCATCACTTTGGCGATAACGAAGGCCAACGTGCCACTTCCCGACCAATCCTGTTCGATAACCGTGGGATTGAAAAAGCGTCCCCAAGGTTGGACGATCAGCTTCAATCATTGGGTCACCCTGTACACCAAAGAGGACCCAATGTTTGAGGCGATTTCGCCACGAGTACCGGCCCGTGAGTAAGGCATAGCGAGTGAGTGTGCAACGCGATGCAGGCGTATGTGCATCGGTAAACCGAACGCCCATACGTGCGAGACGATTCATGTTCGGTGTCAGCAACTGCTCGGCATCTTGATTGCCGGTATAGTCTTGGTACGCACTTGTGTCTCCCATCCCCATATCATCCGCCATCATCAATATGACATTTGGGGCGGGGCCTGATGCGATAGCTGTCTCAAAACTGCCAGAGAACCAGTTTAAGCCGCAAGCAATCACTGCAAACAATAGGACATTGACATCAGGCTTGTGCATAAGTGTTCGCAGGGGAGAGTGGAAAAACACATTGTAACAGGGAGCGGCAGCAACTTTAGAATGATGTGTTGGTGCCCATTACGTTGGCTAGATATTTTTATGCAGAACACACACGTACCGCTAGCGGGCGAATAATCCCGACGGTTAGGGATGAGCTTTGGAAAGCAGTGTTCCCCTGTTGATTTGAAAAGTTCTCACGGACACGCGAGGCACCGAGCTTCTGGAATCGTGTTGCTTTCCAGGTCGTGAATTGACCGGTTAAATGTCTAGCTCAGTCTGCTGGGCGGATGTCAGGTTGTCCGATAAGTAGGAACCTCTGGCCCTGTAGAAGCGAATTCCGTTAAAAACAGTGGAACGTCCCGTGGACGTTGCGATAATTTCAGCGTTTAGAACTGTTAGATTACCCACCACTACTTGCCCTGAGGTGCTACGTAACGATGTCCAAGAATCAACATACCACGTTGGTCAAATGCCTTGCTTTTGCTCTCGGATTTACCTGCTGCTGCGAGTGGAGCCATGCCGGAAACTGGGGGCATTGGCGGGGCGACGGAGGCAATAGTGTGTCGAAAGATGCGTCACCACCCACCACGTGGGGGCCAACCAAAAACATCAAATGGAAGGCGGTAGTTCCTGGTCGGGGTTCAGGCTCACCCGTCGTATGGGATGATCGCGTCTTTGTCGTCAGTGCCATCCCCACTGCAAGTGCCGCTTACGAGTACGCCGTCATTTGCTTTGATCGGAATAACGGGCAGCAAAAATGGAACAAGGTGGCGGCCACTGGCAAGCCCCATGAGGGGACCCATAGCACCAATGGTTTCGCATCTGCATCACCCTGCACTGACGGTGAACGTGTTTACGCACATTTTGGGTCGCGGGGTCTTTACTGCTACACGATCGATGGTGAACTGCTCTGGAGTCGTACTGACTTGCCACGCATGACGATGAGGGGAACCTTTGGCGAGGGATCTTCGCCAACCATTGCTGAGGACCTGCTGATTGTCCCGCACGATCACGAAGGAAATTCATCACTCTACGCATTCAACAAACTGACAGGCGAAACCGTCTGGGAGGCCAAACGAGATGAGCCTAGTTGCTGGGCCACGCCACTTATCATGAAAGTGGGAGAACAGACACAGATCATTATGAATGGTCAGAACTTCGCTCGTGCATATGAATTGCGAACGGGAAAAGAGCTGTGGAGGTGTGGTGGGCAAACACAACGGCCAGTTGCATCTGCAGTTGGAGCTGTCTCTTATACACATCTGACGCTGCCGACGACTCCTTACGTGTAGA
>CAJXTM010000523.1 GCA_913061385.1 uncultured Rhodopirellula sp.
GACAGTTCGGGTTATCCCCAGCCCATTTGGTTACAGCCCGGTAGCACTCTTCCTGTAGTGTCTGATCTCTCCAGTAACGTGGATATGCGTTTCACAGATCAGGCGGCGGAGAGGCAACTGGTTCATACTTGTCGGTTGAGTAAGTCAGCAGACAGAGAAGGTGGTTTGACGATTTACCAGTCGGGTGCTGGCGGTGTTGGAGTTCTGGATTTCGACCTCGATGGTTGGCCGGATCTATGCCTCACATCAATTGACGGAAATCCTATGAAAGATGATTCCACACCAAATCGTTTGTTTCGCAACCTTGAAGGCGTGTTCGCAGACGTTACCGAGTCATCGGCACCTTGGGGCCGAGGATTTACGCAAGGAATTGCGGTAGGGGACTACGATGCGGACGGATTTCCCGATCTGTTCGTGGCGAATATTGGTCGAAATCAACTGTTGCGCAATAACGGCGATGGAACGTTCAGCGATGTTACGCAGCAAACAGCATTGGCAGGTGAAGTTTGGACCAGTTCCGCTGCCTTGGCTGACCTTGATGGTGACGGCCTTACGGATCTGTTTCAACTCGGCTACTGCAAAACCGGAAAAGCCCTGGAACAGCTTTGTGTCGATGCGAAATTGAAGGAACCGAGGTCCTGCGCACCTCTGGCGTTTGCGGCGCAACAGGATCGTGTTTGGCGAGGCACTTCGGATGGAAGCTACGTTGACGCAACTTCGGATTGGTTGAACCCTCATGAAGCCGGGCGGGGCCTTGGGCTTGTTGTCGGTGCACTTGATGACCGACAAGGTATTGATGTGTATGTCGCCAACGATATGACAGCGAACCACTATTGGTCCCTGAGTGACAGTAACACCAGTGACAGTAACATCAGTGACACCGACTCAGGTGGCAGCGGCAGTGCTAACGCTCAGCAACTTGATCGTGCCCCGCACCGTCCCGGATTTAAGCTGTCCGAACAGGCGAGTGTTCGGGGGCTTGCTGTGAATGAACGCTCGTTGTCGCAGGCTTCGATGGGTATCGCTGCGGGAGACGCTGATCAGGATGGGGACCTCGATTTCCTGCTCACCCACTTCTCTGGGGATTATAACACTTACTACGAGCAGATCGCGTCTGGTATGTGGGCTGATCGGTCCAAGAGGGTTGGCATGATTGAGCCATCGCAACAGATGCTAGGTTACGGCGCACAATGGATTGATGCAGACAATGATGGGACTCTCGAACTGGTGGTTGCCAATGGTGATATCGATGACTTCACTCATCAAAGCAGACTGTTTCGGCAGCCGGCACAACTGTTTCAGCGTCAAATTGACGGCAGTTGGGTGCAGGCGAAAAGCAAGCCTTTGGGTGCATACTTTGAGCGGAAGCATCTGGGACGAGCGGTTGCCAAATTGGATGCCAACCGGGACCAGAAGCCAGATCTTGTCATCACTCACCTGTTCGAACCGATTGCTCTGTTGGTGAATGAGACAAAGACAGACCACTCGCGATGCCGTTTTTTCTGTGTGGGTACCAAATCCGGTCGCGATGCCATCGGGACGCGGGTCACACTGCGGCAGTCGGACCAGCAGCGCGTGGGTCACCTGTTGGCGGGAAATGGATTTCAATGCTCAAACGAGCGATGTATTAGTTTTGGCTTGGGTAAACAGCAGTCAGCGAGTGAAGTCGTGGTGGCTTGGCCGGATGGGACCAGTGAATCTTTTGGTGAGCATCAACTCTCTGGCGATTACCTTTTGATTCAGGGCAGTGGCCAAATCTACGCACGCTAGGGTTTTGAGGCTCGGTTGCAACTTTGAGTGGACTTGCTGGTCTCTGATTTACCTGTGGGTGGATGGATCGTTTAGGATAAGGTCCCCACCGCCCCACGGAGTATCTGATGCAACCGAGTGATAGTTTTAGCCGTCGTCGTTTTATTGGAGCGACTGGAGCCCTTGCCACGTGTGTCGCCACTCAGCATTTGCAGCCACCATTAGGTGCTCAAAAACCATTGGTCAGCTCAGCGGGTGGGACTGTTGCGTCAGGTGTTCAGATTGCCGCGCTGACCGAACGTTTGAACCCAAGAATTGCTGCATTGCGTCAGGTGGCGCTGCAAATTCTCAAGCCAACGCCCACAGAGTTGGACCGGGGGCTGCGGTTGCATGCTGAATCGGTGGTGTTTGACTCCTACGGGTTTTCACCTCGAGCAGCGGTCGATGGTGATGCACTTGCAAAACTCGTTCAAGACGGTGCGTCCTCGATTGAATTAGATGATGTTCGTGAAGACATGATGATGACTCGCGTGGCAACTGATCCTGTCCAGCAACAGGAGTACCAGGATGCGTGGCGAGCGTCGGGAGTTACCTGCATCTTTCAGAACGCAGGGGAGGAAGGCCAAGATCCGATGCGATTACTCAAGAGATTGGCTCGCTTTACATATGTCACAGACGTGATGCGTGGTTTTGTTTCCAAGGCTGCTTCTCCGCAGGATGTTTTGACTGCAAAAAAAGAAGGGAAGCATTGCCTTTATATGACCGGGAATGGAGTGCCGTTAACCCAGCAATGGGTTTCCGTTCCGGATGAATTGAGATACGTACGGATCTTTTTTCAACTCGGTATTCGAATGATGCACTTGACTTACCAGCGGCGAAATATGATCGGTGATGGTTGCGGCGAAAAAACAGATGCCGGTTTGAGCGACTTTGGCGAGGCGGCAGTCGCCGAAATGAATCGAGTCGGTGTCATCCCGGACTGCGCTCACAGCGGGTGGCAAACAAGCTTGGAAGCGGCACGTGTTTCAACAAAGCCAGTTGTTGCAAGTCACTCTGTTTGCGGCGCGATTCATCCTCACATCCGCAGTAAACCTGACGCGGTGATTAAGGCGATTGCTGATTCCGGTGGCTACATCGGAATCTGTTGTATCCCGAGATTTCTTCGTGGCAATGGTGATATCAACGCGTTGCTTGATCATATTGATCACGTGATTCGCAAGTTTGGACCTGATCATGTTGCAATCGGAACGGACGTTGCCTACCAGTCGCAAGACGCGGGTCGCGAACGAGCAAAAGTTCCCCGTCGGGGTAAGCGACGGCCTGATTTTCGCTCGTTGTGGCCTGCTGATGATTATCAAACCACGCAACAAGCCAATGAAAGTGTCGCATGGACGAACTGGCCCTTGTTCACTGTTGGGCTGATTCAGCGGGGGCATGATGACGATGTAATTCGCAAAGTCATTGGCGGCAACGTCATGCGCGTCGCCAAAGCCACGCTCGCGTAGGCTCCGAAGTGACTCGTGCTGAAGTGAATCGCACGCTGTGCCAAGACAGCATGCTTTGCCAATGTTTTTCGACGCCTCTGATCAGGCAGCTCGTAGTTCACGGTTGTGCTGGGCGAAATTGATCCAGTCGGTGACTTCCTCAAGGTCAGGCAGTTTTCCACCTCGAAGGATGCGTTTCCCCTCTTTACTGCGAGCGATGGGGTCAATGATCTGGAACAACTCTTCGGCATCCCAGGCCGCAAGGTCTCCCGGGGTGACGATGTCTGCGGCAACCAGCAGTTGGGCGTCATGCCCTCTAAGCATTGGGATGCAGCAAACCAGTGTTGTTTGCTGTTGCCATTGCAGCACTGTGTCAGCGTCCACTCGCCGGTGATCCAATTGGTCCGCAATCTGCTCAGCGTCCGCGTCTAGCAAATCCTGAATGGTGTAAATCCCAATTGCCTGAAGACGCTCTTCCATTCGTTCGCCAATTGAAGGTGCATCAACGACCGCTGCATCTTTTTGAAGATAGAAACGCAATTCACGAATTTCGGATTCGGATTCAGTCGCTGGGGCGTTCCCATTGGCTGCGGTGGTTTGCTCGAACTGAACCACATTCGTGCGGTTGGTTTCAGTCCTGTGGTTTGCCTGGGTATGCTTGCGTTTTTGTCGGTGAGGGTGCTCGCTGTGGCGATTTCGTTTCAATGCGGGAGCAAAATCTGTGTCGTGGTTCATTGCTGAACGTCGGCGTCCGTTGGGTTGGGGCATCTTGCCATCGGACTGACTGTTGTGTGTCGTATTATCTGCGGTTGCTTTTGATTGCTTGCTCAGACCTTGGCTGTTCGCAGTTGCGATCCACCCAGTGATTCGGGCAAGTTCGTGGCTGCTGCCGCTTAGTAGCAATTGCTGTCCTCGGTCAGTCGCTAAGAATATTTCGACTTTGTGAAGCAGTGTGACTGGGTGAGTGGCTGCGAGAGCAGCCGGGGTAGTGATCCCGCAGGCGACGAGGATTCTCGAATCGAAACCTCGGAGACTGTCTCTTATACACATCTCCGAGCCCACGAGACCGAGGCTGATCTCGT
>CAJXTM010000524.1 GCA_913061385.1 uncultured Rhodopirellula sp.
CGAGATCAGCCTCGGTCTCGTGGGCTCGGAGATGTGTATAAGAGACAGAGTCAACTGACCACGATCCGCATCGCCTTCAGTGTTCTCGCCCATCAGCAGATACGCGGTGCTGACCTCGATCCCGAAACCGGAACTATTGGCGGCCGACTGACCAATCTCAATCAACTCGGTGGTGCTTTCAGCCTGAACAGACAAACCGACTTCCTCTTCTCCGCCACCATAGGTCACTCTGGTCGACGAATTTTGAGGGGTGTTGCCATCTGGATCGGCGCCGCCCAACAAAGCCCGTGTCTGTTCCGAAATGATCACGAAGTTGGCCGAACCACCGAACGCATTCCGGCTTGATTTCTTAAACGGAAGAATGTTGTTGGCGCTATCAGTCCTGCCGAGTGTCAGCAAATCCAATCCAATGTACAGTTCTCCCGCGATGCCCCACTGTGTCAGGTCACTGGTGGCTTCGATCGAGACACCATTGGTTTCCTCCAATTCACCAATGTCGGCGGTTTGGATCGTAGTTTCGCTCGCAGCGTCATACCATGAAAAACCCGAAGTACTCTGATTGATTTGTGCTCCATCGGCGATCTGAGCCAGATTGCGATTGGTTATATCCTCAACGATAACGCTTCCCGTCAGGATCCAATTCAGTCTTTTCGCGTCCTCGGTCCCAACGCCTTTGATACCAACGTTGGTCGACGTATTGAAGAACCAGGACTCCACCGCGTTGACGGTCGGATTTAAGGCCAAGCCTTTTATGATTCCATAGGCTTCATCCCAACCGCCACCGTCTGCCCCGGGAATCTTGTCGCGCCGCGGATAAGTAATTTCCGAAGCGACTTCGACGCCCTCGGTACCGGTCACTGACGCATCTGATTCAATCACAGCCTGACTGGAGTTGTTTAAAACTGCCACGACCGTCGCCACCGCCACCGCACTACTGTTGCTGTGATCCACCGACACACCACCCTTCCCGCTTTGTTTCGACAAACCGGCATTGGCTGAAGCGTGGATATTTTCAGTCAAATCACTTGTCACGGACAACTTGCCTTCTACTCCAATCGTGGATGTGTTGCCAACAACCGACTCGACATCGTTCTTGACATCCAAGATCGACACACCAAATGTGGCGGAAAAGCGGTTCACCTTATCCTTAAGATGATCGGGTGTTCTCTCGCTAATCTCATGATCGACCGCACTCGGACCATTATCTTTCTTGTCCGAGAACCACCTCGACTTGGCTGACTTTGCACCGTCGGTGTAGTAACCCAGCATCGGGCGTCCGCCGATCACGGTCGAAGAGGTGACGGCATCACCCGACTCCAACTCCGTGCCGATTTCCAACTCCAAAGCCTCGGGTACGGGAACCAGCGATTCCTCTGCCCCAGTCATGACTGTGGACGAATCAGTAATCAGATCGAGCGAGGAAGAGAGCGAAACGAGAACAGGCGGCTCGGCCGTCGCATCGGCGAAACTATCAGCCAAACCAAGAATGAGCATATCGGCATCCAACGCTTGCGGATTGACCACCGCATAGTAGTTCTGGCCATCGACTAGGCCGAGACTCGGCATGTCCCAAGAATCATTGAACATCAGGACATCGCCGGTCTGGATTGGTTGGGCCAGTCCAATGATCACCCACGGCTCCGCCGCAGTCCCGCGGCCAAACACCTCCACACTCACACTTGATGATGAGGCACGCAGCACATCGGTCAACTCGCCCGCCGTTGCATCGTACGCGATGGGATTTGATTCGATTGTCTGACCGTCCGCAGAAAACGAAAGCGTAAAAGTGCCACCATCCCCATTAGTGCTCACCACATTAGCACCGCTCGAGGTCGATCGATAAAGCAGATTCGTTTGTTTGATACCGTTGAGCAGGCTGTCACTATTCACTTCCAACTGGTCCGCGCCGACACCGTTGACCAACCAGGGTGACTGAATCGAACCGCTGCCGTTGACTTGCACCGCGATCCCACTGGAAGAGCTGATCGCCGCAGCAACCGTCGTAGCATCGGCGTTCCACGCGATGGGAGCCGTGTTGGACGTGATTCCCGTTCGCGGGTTGGTGATCGTGAGCAAAAAGGATCCACTGTCAGCAAACGAAAACATTTGCGTGGCCCCGGCCTCCACCAAACTGAAAGTAACGCTCCCGTTTTCAATCGCGGTGTCATCAGCTGAAACCAACGGTGCCTCGTCCGACAGCAGCAACGTCAGCGCATTTTCATCGACGTTGGCTCCGGTCAGGGTGAATGAATCGCCATTCGCCTCGAACGTTTGCCCATTCCAAAACGCGACTTGCAGATCACCAGTCATCTGCACCGTTGCCTCCTGCTGAAAGCTGTTGACCAACGCGGTGCTGTCGACCTTAACCTCGGAGGGAAGAATCCCTTGGATTCGCCACGGCGAAACCGGGTTACCCATCCCACTTACTGAAACCGATAAATCCGAAAGGCCGTTGAGTGCGGCGGCTACTTGATCCGGAGTCGCATTCCACTCTAGAGGCGTCGTCGTAAAGGATTGCCTGGCCACTTGGAGAGCAGCGGACGCCACCGAATCACCATCACTGAGATTGCTCGCATCGATCGTGATATCGCTGTCACCCACACCCTCGATTAACCAGGGAGACTGCGACGTTCCAAAACCGCTGACCGACAGCGAGCCACCAAAATTCTGCAAAGAATCGATCGCTTCGGTTATTTCACTAGGCGATGCGTTCCAAGCGATCGGGCCGGTTGTCTCTGAAGTGCCTAGGGAATCAGTGACCGTCAAAGTGAACGTACCGGAATCAGCCGTGGTGCTTAGATCGTAAGCGTCCGGATTACCGATTGCTGGATCAATGAAGGTCAAGGTAAACGTTCCGGAAACCGCATCCGAACCCAACACAATGCCCATCTCGGCCTGCTGCAGAGAAACCGCTGCGGACGCACCTCCCTCGCTCAGCTGGCTTGCATCAATCGTGATGTCACTGTCGCCCAAACCCTCAATCAACCAGGGAGACTGCGCCGTTCCAAAACCGCTGACTGCCACCGAAACCCCGGGAAGCTGCAGCGAATCGATGGCTTCGGATACAGCACCCGACGCGGCGTTCCAAGCGATTGTTCCGGTGGTCTCTTGACCACCCTGAGGATCAGTGACCGTCAAAGTGTACGTTCCGAAATCAGCCGTGGTGCTCAGATCGACTGCCTCCGGGTTGACCAACGCAACGACGTATTGCGGGACAGCCGCATTCGCATCGATATTGTTCACGTTGTAAGCAATGTAGGTCGCCTGATCAGTCAAGCCATTGATTGGCTTTTGTGCCACGGCGTTGTAAACAACCGATGTGCCATCGGGAAGATTCGGATCCAGCTCGAACGTCAGCCCGAGACCCATTTCAAAGTTACCGATCGGAATCGACACCGCCTGGCCATCCACTTCGGCTGTCAGAGAAGCCTGAGCTGTTTGCACCTCCGGATTCGATGACTCCGCCTGTGATTGCGTCGAGGCCAGTTGAATGACGCCTTCGTTGTTCGCATCAACAATCGCGTAATAGGTATTCCCCACCTCAAGGGTCGTGATACTGTTGTTCAATCCTGCACGAAAAACCAGAGCCTCTTCCTGTTGCACCGGCACAGCAGGAGCCGTGGAAACCAACTCGTTGGTTGACGAGGCAATCGAGATGCTGGAAAGATCGACGGTATTTTCGGTCGTGTTGTGTGAACTGATCGGATACAGAGTCCCCGAGGCACTTTCCAAATACGACGCACCATTGAGAGCAATCGGATTGCCCGAATTGTCGAGCAACTCGATGGCAAGCGGATACTGTTCCACATAGGGTGAATCAACAACCGAAACGGTGTAGGTACCATCAGCTAATGGACCAACCAGATTCTCATTTGTATCTTCGTAACCGAGAAAACGCTCCGCTGCTGACATGAAAGTCACGACGTCGTCGTTTTCGTAAAGAGCTTCTCCGCCGAGTGTCTCGTCATACCCAAATAAAATCAGATGCCGGCCCTCCGAATCAAGGGCGGTGATCGTGATCGGTGCCGTCACGTTGGTGCGGGCGTTGAGCAACTTCGGAAACGCACTGCCAAATAGAAGCGGTTCATTGCTTGAAGCCTCTTCCAAAGTGGCAGCAAACTGTAGCTGATAGGTGTCGCTGGTCGTATCACTGGTAACAATCAGGTAGTAAACCGTATCAGGAATCAGACCAGGAATCGTCCCACTGTCTGAACTTGTAAACAGCACGGCATCCCCGGTCTGATAATCGGTCGTACCCGTGAATTGAACCAAGCTGTTCGCAAAATCAACCTGCAGAGCTGGATTGAAATCCA
>CAJXTM010000525.1 GCA_913061385.1 uncultured Rhodopirellula sp.
ATCAGCCTCGGTCTCGTGGGCTCGGAGATGTGTATAAGAGACAGCCACAAGCCGATGGTCGTAAGAGAGGCTAAGTGGCATCATCAACCGAGCCTGAATTGAATCATCGGGCATGACAACAGGTAATTTTCGGCTTCGTCCCACAAGCAGAATCGCGACCTCGGGAATATTCACAATCGGTGTTGAATATTGGCCACCAATGGTTCCAAGATTACTGATCGTGAACGTACCGCCTTTGAGGTCGTTAATCCCGAAGTTGCCACCACGCACTTTTCCAGCCATACCGGCCAAACCGCGGGTGACTTCAGGGATTCCCATCGTATCAGCGTTGTTCATGACCGGTACGACAAGCCCACGGTCTGTGTCGACAGCGACCCCGACATTGACGTAGTCCTTGTAAATGAGCTGTTCGTTTTCCTCGTCGATCATGGCATTGATCGCAGGATTGTGTCTGAGAGCGGTTGCGACCGCTTTGATCAGGAACGGCATTGTGGTGAGTTTCAATCCCTGCGCCGCGTAGTCTTCCTTGCTGGATTGCCGCAGATGTTCGAGATCGGTGATGTCTGCATCATCAAAGTTGGTCACGCGTGGAACGGACGACCAACTCGCATGCATCTGCTTTGAGATTGTTTTGCGAATCTTGCTCATTCGTTCGACACGAATAGGGCCAAAATCGTCGACGTCTGCTGTGCCCGGTAGTGGGGCTGCTGTCGGATCCGATTTTGAGGCTGGTCTGGATCCAACTGGCGTGGCTGGTGCAGCCGCAACGCTTGCGGAGGTTGCACGCGCGGTCTGGCTGGCAGAGCGAACTACAGACAGTACATCCTCTCGAGTGATACGTCCGTCGGCACCACTGCCCGCAACTTGGCTCAGGTCGACTCCGACTTCTCGTGCAAACCGACGAATCGCTGGTCCGGCAGGGATCACTGCCGATGGACTTGCTGCGGCTACGGCCTTAGGTACCGCTGGCGGTGGGGTCACAGGTTTTGGTGCGGGAGGTTGGACAGCCGTTGGCTGGGATGCGGTTTCCGTCTCTGCCACGGGAACCGGTGCCTGCGCTGCTGGAGGGGTGGGTTCCGGACTCGCGGGCTCGGGAGTTGCCGTGACAGGAGCCTGTGGAGTTGCGGGAGCATCGCTAGCAGAGACGGCAGTCTCCACTTCCAAGATGGTGCCACCGATAGCTACGGTGTCACCTTCGTTGACGAGGATCTTTGTGACTTTTCCGCCAGCACTGGCTGGTACAGGAACGGTCGCTTTATCGGTTTCCATCTCGACGATGTCCTGGCCTTCGCTGATCACGTCACCGACAGCAACAAAGATCTCAAGGACATCACCTGACTCAATACCGTCGCCAAGTTCAGGCAGGTTTACTTCAGTAGACATTAAGCTTCTGGGATTTCGCAGTGGGAATGTTAGTCGAAAATTCTGAACGGCATATAGTGGCCTATATACCAATGATCAAGCAAAGTAGGGATCGGTTTTCTCGGCGTCATAGCCCAGTTCGCTAATCGCGTCCTGGACATCTTTCGGAGTCAAAATGCCGGATTTTGCGAGTCGGCTGAGGGTGGCAATCGTGATCGACTCGGCGTCAACTTCAAAGTGACGTCGCAGTGCTTCACGTGTCTCACTTCGCCCCATGCCGTCTGTCCCCAGAACGTAGTAGTCACCGGGAATGTAGGGTGCCAATTGTTCGCCCAATGCCCGCACGTAGTCGCTGGCGGCAATGAATGGTCCCTCGACGCCATCAAGCACTTCTTCAAGGTAGCTTTGCCTTGGCGTTTCGGTTGGGTGCAGCAGATTCCAGCGTTCGCAGGTTGCCGCATCGCGACGAAGTTGTGTGTAACTGGTCACACTCCAAACATCACTTGCGATTTGGTATTTCTCGGCAAGGATTTCCTGAGCAGCAAGAGCGCTGTTGAGGATCGCACCACTACCGAAGAGTTGTACTCGTGAGCGGGCATTTTCTACCTCACGGGACTTGTAGCGATACATGCCCTTGATGATTCCTTCTTCGCATCCTTCTGGCATTTCCGGATGGTCGTAAGGATCGTTTTCTGACATCAGATAGTAAATGCACTCTTCACCTTCCTGATACATCTTTTTCAGCCCCTCCATGATGATCACCACCACTTCATAAGCGAATGCTGGATCATAGGACCGGACTGTGGGGAAAGCGATCGCGTTGAGCAGGCTGTGCCCATCCTGATGCTGCAGGCCTTCACCGTTAAGGGAAGTTCGGCCGGCAGTTCCTCCAATCAGGAAACCTTTCGCACGCATGTCAGCAGCGGCCCAGATGAGGTCCCCGATGCGTTGGAAGCCAAACATGCTGTAGTAGATGAAGAACGGGATCATGTTAATGCCGTGTTTGCTGTATGCCGTGCCTGCGGCGTTGAAGCTACTCATTGACCCAGCTTCGGTAATGCCCTCTTCAAGGATCTGCCCGTCTTGAGCTTCCTTGTAATACGTCACCAGTTCTGAATCAACGGGCTCGTACAACTGTCCTGAATGGGCATAGATACCAAACTGGCGGAACATACCTTCCATTCCGAAAGTTCGGGATTCATCCGGAACAATCGGCACCATGTATTTGCCAATTTTCTTGTCGCGGCACAGAGCAATCAGCGTCTGAACGACCGCGAACGTCGTGCTCATGTTCTTGTTCTCAAGTTTCTTGATGACCTTGCGGTAGTCATCCAGAGTTGGAACTTCCAGTGTTGGGTGTTCGGTGGGACGGCTAGGAACCGGGCCACCGAGTAACTCTCGCCGCTCCCGCATGTATTTGACTTCTTGGCTGTTCTCTGGTGGCTTGTAGAAGGGAGCCTTGCCGACCTCTTCATCACTGATCGGTATGCCGAAGCGTGTCCGGAACTCAAGCAGTTCCTCTTCGTTCATTTTCTTCTGGTTGTGTGCAACGTTGCGACCTTCGCCGGCTTCGCCCAACCCGTAACCCTTGACTGTCTTGGCAAGAATGACGGTTGGTTTTCCGTTGTTCAATTCTGTTGCTGTTTTGTAAGCAGCATAGACCTTTTCCGGATCGTGTCCGCCACGACGCATCTTTTCAAGTTTTTCGTCGCTGTAGTTCTCGACAAGCTTGAGCAGTTCTGGATATTTGCCAAAGAAGTGCTCGCGAATGTAACTGCCGGGCATACCGGTGTACTTCTGGTACTGTCCGTCGACCACCTCGTTCATCCGCTTGGCCAACAATCCAGTTGTGTCCTTGGCAAGCAAATGATCCCAGTCGTCTCCCCAGATCACTTTGATTACGTTCCAGCCAGCTCCGCGGAATATCGATTCAAGCTCTTGGATGATCTTGGCATTTCCACGAACAGGACCGTCGAGTCGCTGCAGGTTGCAGTTGATGACGAAAATCAGATTGTCGAGTTTTTCCCTTGCCGCGAGGCCAATTGCACCGAGTGTCTCAGGCTCATCGCATTCGCCATCGCCGAGGAATGCCCATACTTTTTGACCAGAGGTATCTTTTAAACCACGATCCAGAAGATATTCATTGAAGCGGGCTTGGTAAATTGCCATGATCGGACCCAAGCCCATCGAGACGGTCGGGTATTCCCAGAAATCCGGCATCAACCAAGGGTGAGGGTAGCTAGAAAGCCCGCCACCCGGTGACAATTCGCGGCGGAAGTTCTCAAGGTTTTCTTCGCTCAGGCGACCTTCCAGAAAAGCTCGACTGTACATTCCGGGTGAAGCATGACCTTGGAAATAGATCGTGTCACCAGAGTAACCATCTTCACCACGACCTTTGAAAAAATGGTTGTAACCAATTTCATAAAGCGTCGCGCTTGAAGCAAATGTGCTGATGTGACCACCAACGCCACCACCACGGTTGTTCGCACGCACAACCATCGCCATTGCATTCCAGCGGACGATTGACTTGATGCGGCGTTCGATCTCACGATTACCTGGAAAGGCTGCCTGATCCTTAACCGGGATTGTGTTGACGTAAGGTGTCTTGGTGTCTTCGGCTGATTGGATTCCCTCTTCAGCTGCACGGTCACGCATCTGTTCGATCAGGAAACGAACTCGGTCGGGACCCTTGCTTTTTAAAACGTAGTCCAACGACGCGAGCCATTCACTCGTCTCGGTGACATCGATGTCGACGTCTGTCACTGGTTTGGTGAGCTCGCCCAAATGTTGCTCTACTTCTGCTTTCGCAACAGTTTTCGATTCTGACATATTTCTGGTTTTTCCTCGCGTGATGCGTGGCCGCGGTAGAGGCGGTTGATAATTATGAATAAGTTCAGGTCTGTCTCTTATACACATCTGACGCTGCCGACGACTCCTTACGTGTAGA
>CAJXTM010000526.1 GCA_913061385.1 uncultured Rhodopirellula sp.
TCGGTCTCGTGGGCTCGGAGATGTGTATAAGAGACAGTCGTCAGGCAGCATGCGAAGCCTTGATGAGGGAAATCAGATTTTTGAGCTCACGCACGTGGATAGTAAACACGGGAAACTAACCTTTTCACTACCGGCCACTGAGGCTGCCTACGCATCGACTCTGAAAAATTCCGAAACCCGCAGCACAGGAACATGGACTCAGCGTGGACAACAACTTCCGTTGTCCTTCGAGAAAGTCGCGAAGATCCCTAAACGCAACATCAAAGCGATGTTCACCGGTACTTTGAATGCGATTGTGCAACGGATTGAAGTCTCCATTGTTGAACTTGAGACAGGGCAGCTGTATTTCAACAGCGTTTCTCAGAACGCAGGTGGCTTCATTGCAACAAAAGAAATTAGCAAAGACGGAGTAATCACCTTTCGGGTCCCAGCTGTACAAGGTGTTTTCCGCGGTCGTTACCAAAGCGAACAAAAAAACAAACTGCAAGGTCAATGGACGCAAGGCCCTGTAAGTCTAGACTTGGACCTCTCAAAACAAGTCGCAACTACCGAACGGTTTGAACCTCGGCAAAGCCAAAAGGCCCGCAGACCACAGACACCCAAGCCACCGTTCCCCTACAAAATCGAGCGTGTCAAAATCGCCACACCCGAGCGTGGTGTTACACTCGCCGGCACACTCACAATCCCAGAGAATAGGGTAAGAGCCGCGGTGGTGCTGGTCACGGGGTCGGGACCACAGGATAGAGATGAGTCCATTTTTAACCACAAACCATTCCATGTCATCGCCGATCATTTTGCCCAACACGGAATTGCGACTCTGAGATATGACGACCGCGGTGTTGCCGAGTCAAGCGGTGATTTTAGCGCGGCAACCTCGCTTGATCTAGCCAACGACGCAGAAGCCGCGTTTAACTTTCTAATCACACGTGACGAACTAAGCAATGCAAACATAGGCATCTGCGGGCATAGCGAAGGCGGACTACTGGCTCCATTAATTGCAGCCAGAAATGACAGCGTCGCTTTCATCATCCTGATGGCTGCCCCAGGCGTCGATGGACAACAAATCATCCTTAGCCAAGGTCCGCTGCTAATGAGGGCGCAAGGAATTCCCGAACCTGACATCACTAAGCAAAACAAGATCCAAGAGGCGGTTCTGTCAATCATTCGGAACAACCAGCAGAATGACGAAGAACTCATTTCTGTAAAACTTCGACAAGCACTTGGTTCGGACGAGCCAGAGATCGCGCAGACAATTCAAACACTTCAAGCCAGCGTAAAACAACAGGCAACACCGTGGTTGCGTACGTTTCTCAGTCTCGACCCCAAAGTTGCGCTCAAGAAGCTGAAATGTCCGGTTCTCGCCATCAACGGAACGAAGGACCTACAAGTCGACGCTGTACTCAATCTACCGGTCATCCGTGACACGTTACAAAACGCGGGCAACCGCCACTTGGAAATCAATGTATATCCCGGACTGAATCATCTTTTCCAAAGATGCCAAACAGGGCTGCCGTCGGAATACGGAACGATAGAAGAGACATTCAATCTCGTGCCGTTACACCGAATGACCAAGTGGATACTAGAGCAAACAACCCAGAGCCATTAGAGACCTGCCTGGAATGAGAACAAATACAACTTACCGCGCGATCTTCCGCGTGTCAGTGTTTGCATTTTCATATTCCTGCGCTGTTTTAGTTGGACTATATTAGGGATTGGGCCGTTCCGGCCTCTGCTTCTGATTGGGGCCGTCGCTGAGCCAACTTCCACCTGATACGTTGCCGGGTACCATTAATGATCGAAAGATTTCCAACCATCGTCCTTCTCGCAGTTGCGTTTGTTTCATCAGCGGTAGCTAAAACCACGCAGCACAACTTCGAAACGGGCTGCGTCGCCGAAGTGTATAAAGAAGCATCTGGCGACAAACTGTGGATCTACCGATTTGACCCGCCCAACAAGACAGACAAATTACAACCCGCCGTTGTGTTTTTCTTTGGCGGCGGCTGGAACGGCGGCTCGGTCGCTCAGTTTGAGCAACACGCCCGCTACCTCGCGGCTCGTGGCATCGTCACTTTCGTGGCTGACTACCGTGTAAAAACACGACAAAACACAGCCCCAGATGCATGTGTCGCCGATGGAAAATCCGCGATACGCTGGGTACGCAAAAATGCAGCCAAATTCGGAATCGACACCTCACGCATTGCTGCCGGTGGTGGCTCAGCAGGCGGACATGTTGCTGCCACCACAGGCATCTGTGATGGGCTCGAAGATCCCAGCGAAAAAGAATCGAAAGTCAGCTCAAAGTCAAACGCATTGCTGCTATTCAACCCAGTCTATGACAATGGCCCGAATGGCTACGGCCACAGCAGAGCCAAGAAGTGGTTCCCGACTATCTCCCCAGCGCACAATATCACTGAGGACGATCCACCCACCATTGTCTTCTTGGGATCCAATGACACTCTGATTCCGGTAGCGACCGCTGAGAAATTCGACGCGGATCTCAAAGCTGTTGGAATACAGTCCGAACTATGGATCTACGACGGACAGCCACACGGTTTCTTTAACGAGACAAAAAACAAAAAAGCGTTCCTGGATACCGTCAGAAAGATGGATGCATTTCTGCAGTCCATCGATTGGCTCGAAGGTCCAGTCGATGAGAAGACCCTGAAGTCGCTCCTCAAAACAAACCCTGAAAAGTAGCAGCCTTTTCAATTCCGTTTGGAATCAACCCACGATGATTAGTCAACACAGCGCACCGTACACCTCAGCTTTATGCAATCACACAATGGGTGACCGCAAGGTGGTTAAAAGAATGTTATCCATCCCCGTGATCGTTTTTTCATTTGCCTTGGTATTCATCAGCTCACAGGCTACGGCAGAGCAATTACCGAACATCATTTACGTGATGTGCGATGATCTTGGCTACGGCGATATTCAGTGTCTGGCACCCGACACCAGTCGGATTCCAACCCCAAATGCGGACCTACTCGCTTCACAAGGGATGAGTTTCACAGACGCTCACTCGGGATCATCTGTTTGCACGCCTACAAGGTACGGCTTACTAACGGGACGCTACAGCTGGCGAACGCGTTTACAAAAGGGTGTGGTAACCGGCTTTGCTCCCTGCTTGATCGACGCCCAACGTCCCACCGTTGCAGGCTTTTTGAAAGATGCAGGCTATGACACGGCAATCGTTGGTAAATGGCACCTCGACTTCCAATACCTGAATCCTACCGACGGATCTGCGTACCAGCAGCAGCAACACAAGACCCCACCGGTGGGAGCCAAAATCCCGGATGGCCCCATCCACCGCGGGTTCGACTACTTCTACGGATTTCACCACGCACGCAATATGGAGGCCGTAATCGAGAACGATCGTGTAATCAAACACGATGCTGTCATCAACATGCTTCCCCGATTGACTCACAAATCGGTGCAATACCTCGACTCACGTAAGAACAACCCAAAACCATTCTTTCTATACGTCCCCCTAGGCTCACCACACACTCCCATTGTGCCAAGTAAAGAATGGCAAGGGAAAAGCGGCCTTGGTTCCTACGGTGATTTTGTCATGCAGACAGACAACGTGTTAGCAGAAATCAATGCCGCACTGAAGAGGACCGGCCAGCTCAATAACACTCTCCTCATTTTCACCAGTGACAATGGATGCTCCAAGGCAGCAAATATCAAACAACTTGCTTCGCAGGGGCACGCCGTCAGCGGAAAACTCCGCGGATCAAAAGCCGATCTTTGGGATGGCGGGCATAGGCTACCCTTCATCGTTCGGTGGCCTGGCATAGTCGCAACTGGGACCCAATCGAACCAGTTGATCTGCCACACAGACTTATTCGCAACTCTGGCGCAGATCACAAAAACACCACTGCCTGCCGGAACCGCCGAGGATAGCGTCAGCTTCATGCCAGCCTTGCTCGGACGTGAAATCAAGTCAACTCGCAATGGGGTGATTCACCACTCATTTAGTGGACACTTTGCCTACCGTCGTGGCAGATGGAAACTGTTACTCGCAAAGGGCTCAGGCGGATGGTCCTCTCCAAAAGAGAGCGAAGTGCCTACGGACGCGCCGGAAATCCAACTCTATGACATGAATGCAGATCTAAATGAGACGAACAATCTGCAGGAACAGAAACCTCTAGTGGTGAAAGAGCTTCTCACGATGTTGCAGCAAGATGTTGCACGGGGCCGCAGCACCACGGGTCCCAAGGCTAGCAACGACATTGATCACATTGAACTCTGGAAGAGCTGTCTCTTATACACATCTGACGCTGCCGACGACTCCTTACGTGTAGA
>CAJXTM010000527.1 GCA_913061385.1 uncultured Rhodopirellula sp.
AGATCAGCCTCGGTCTCGTGGGCTCGGAGATGTGTATAAGAGACAGGTTTTATTCAGAACAGAAACTGGGAGAAAACAGCTTATTGGTGGCAGCCAGCGAAAACAATGAGGTTGCCGACACACATTGGTATCGCGAGGAAGTGGATGAGTTTCTGTTTCAAGAAGCCATCAAGCACGGAGCCATTGAATTCCTCGGGCACAAAATCGTGCAAATTGAGAATGAAACTTCAGGGCCCTTCACGCTTCGCTCAATTGGTGAAAGCGGTGAAGCAACCGTCCACAGTGACTGGATCGTTGATGCATCTGGATCCGCCGCCGTCTCAGCCAAAATCATGGGACAGCCCGATCTGACGAACACTCTGCGCACACAAACCAGAACGACCTATGGTCACTATCGTGACGTTGGATCCTGGTCCCAACAACTTCATGAACTTGGACAAAACACTCAACAGGATCCATTCGACTCAGACGATGCAGCTCAACACCACCTGCTGGACAATGGATGGTTGTGGATGTTGCGTTTTAACAATGGAATCACAAGCGTGGGTCGAACTGAATGGATCGGAACTGAACTGCTCGGCAGCGAAAAATTAGAAACCAAGCAACGAGAGGCAAGGCAACTGGGCAATAGAGCAGAGTCTCTTTCTCACAATTTTCAGGACTACCCATCGCTGGACAAGATCATGGCAATGGCATCCTTAACAGCACCGTCACAAGGTGCTCGCTCTACTGCAAGACTACAGCGTTTGGTTCCTCCCTTAGTCAGCCAACGTCACCTGATGCTACCCACAGCAGCAATGACGCTTGATCCTCTGCACAGCACTGGCATCGCACATGCTTTGGCAGGCGTCGACAGGATCCTGAACGTCATTTTGCTTTCAGGGAATAACAAAAATCAATTGCATGCAATTAAGCAATACGAGTCTTCTTTTTTAGAAGAGAGTGATTTACTCGACGAACTTGTGAGCACCGCCTATCAAGTGATGGGAGATTTTGAGCGTTTCACGGCGGCCTGCATGATTTATTTTGCTGGCGCCATTTGCTGCGAAGAAAGTTACCAACGGGGCTATCACCCTACTCACCTCTGGAACGCAGACGACACAGAGTTCGTTCGGTTTGCCAAGCAAGCGTGCTTGGTCCTGCGGCAACCCAACGACGAGTACAAGTCGATGATCACCGAGGGCCTGAGTCCTTGGAACACTGCGGGACTGATGGATCCAGGCGTACAAAATCGTTATGCCTACACAGCAACCAAATAGAAAATTGTGGGGCACAAGTTCGCGTCCGAACGCGTCCAGCACGCATGATTGCTTGGGCGTGCCCCCGCGATTGATTTTGCAGCTACCCGCGATGACCTTCCGGCTATGAAGTAGAAAAAGGCAGATACTGGGCAAGAACAAGAGTTTCACGCATTTGACTGCACAGTGAATTTGTCTTTCGCCAAGCTGGTCTGTTCTGCTAAGACTTGATTCTTGAATCAATTTTGTCGCAAACCTGCGGAATTCACGGATTCGTCATGACACGAGCAACTGTACTTTCACTGTCTCTTCTATTTCTTTGCACGGGTGTTATCAACGCTGACAAACCGAGCTTGCTGAAGATGTTCAAGCGAACACCTGCAGTAGAGGCCGATGCATCCAAGACCTATGAACTAAGTGAAGAAGATGGTCCCTGGTTGATCTTGGCGACCAATTTCGTCGGTGCTGGGTCCAAAGAACGTGCTGAAAGGCTGGCTTTGGAAATTCGCAACGACTTGAATCTGCCTGCCTATATCTACAAAGAGAAATTTGACTTTACAGGAACCATAGGTCGAGACGCAGCGACATCCCGCGCAATCCGATACGCCAATCGCTACCGATACGATGCTTACGCTGTTCTTGTTGGCGAGTACGACTCGGTATCACATCCCAGCGTAGAAAAGGACCTCAAGAAGATCCGAACTGCGAAACCGAAGGTTTACGAGAACAAGGATGATCTCGCAGCCGAAACGGACCGTAGCAATCCAGTCACCACAGTCAAAGCGATCACAGATCGCTTGCTTAAAGCTGGTGCAAGTAAGTCACGAGGTCCGATGGGCAGTGCTTTCGTCACACGTAACCCGATCCTGCCAGAGGAATACTTCGCTGCCCCCAAGATCGACTCATTTGTACATCAACTCAATGAAGGCACCAAACACAGCTTGATGAAGTGTGACGGCAAGTACACGGTTATCGTCAAAACGTTTGAGGGACTTGGCAAGATCATTGATATGAAGAAGAAGGGCGACATTGAACCCAGCATGGCAAGGCTTGACAAGTTCGCTGCCGATGCAGACAAGATGACCCGAAAATTAAGATCTCAGGGTGTCGAAGCCTATCAGTTCCATGACCGCTCTCGATCCTTGGTAACCATTGGAAGTTTTGATACGCTGGGACGCGAATTACCGGATGGTCGCTTTGAATACGACGCTGAAATCCGCAAAGTCATGAAGGAGTACAGCGCTTTCAATGTCCGACCGGAATTGGCCCAACAGGTACCGGTTGGAAGCAACGGCGTCGCAAGCAACAATGTTGCGATGATTCCTTTTGATGTGGAGCCAACTCCGATTTCTGTTCCCAAGCCAACCCGACGCAGCCTTTACGGCGCAACTTTTGGAAACCGTTGATCATGTTTGAACTTGTCCTTGGTACGAATAATGCGAAGAAACTAATCGAACTTCGCTTGCTGCTTCCAGAGGATCAAGTTCAGCTGACAACGCTCGCTGAGATCCCCGAGTCGATCGACGTCGAAGAAACGGGGGACACATTTCAAGCCAATGCGGCGCTGAAGGCAACCGAACAGGCAAAACACCTTCAGCGATGGGTGCTAGCGGAAGATAGCGGACTGACGGTGAATGCCCTCAAAGGTCAGCCTGGCGTCCTGTCTGCCCGCTACGCGGGAACGCACGGCGATGACGAAGCAAATAACGACAAACTGCTACGTGAACTTGAAGCTGTCCCTGACGAACGACGGGATGCGCATTTCAATTGTTACCTGTGCCTGTCAGACCCCGATGGACAAGTCCGTTTGGAAGAAAACGGGCGTTGTGGCGGGCGTATCGCACAACAACGCAGCGGGGGCGCCGGCTTCGGCTATGACCCGCTTTTCATCATCCGTGAGTACCATCAAACCTTTGGTGAACTCGACCTGACCGTCAAACGAGCAATCAGTCACCGTTCCCGTGCGCTCCGCAAATTCATCCCGCGGCTTCTGCGGTTGATCGAGCAGGAATCCTGATCGGGATTCAAAATCAAACGTCCTCAGATTCAGAACCAGGATGCGGGTTTGTCAAAACCCCAACTCGCTGCGAGCGCATCGGCTGCTTCTTCCGGATCTGCAAACTGTTGCCACGGACCATTTCGCAGATAGGCATGCGCCAATTCATGGGCGATCACGTAAAAGCCAAATGCCTGAGAACAGCTGGCCAACCGTTTCTTGAGAACAACGCAGCGGCTGCCAGTTCCATCTGGGGCCGGCAAGGCAAGCAACGTTTCACATGACTTTTTCCGGCTCAGCGGACGAATACAAAAGCGGGGATCTTCTGTGAAGTCACGCTGAACCTCGCCCGGCAAAGCGGACAGCACTCGGCGCAGTCGTGCCCGCAACGGGTCAGTCACCTCAAACGCAACCAACAGATGATCCAATGAACTATGTTGGTCACTCATGTGTCTTTTTAAGAATTGAGTTCTGAACCTTGTCGTCATTCCCTGGCACGTCATCTAAAACCGCGCTCGCAACTTGCCTGCGTCGCATTTGAAAGAACAAACGCACCCACAGAAACACAAAAACGATACACAGCAGCGACATGATTGAAAGGACGGTCAAACCATGCACGTTCACCAAATTTCCGGTTGCCAGCCGGAGACACCGTGTGACGCAAAAAAACGCGCCAAAAACCCCACCTAGACCCGCAACACTCGCAGCCACCTGCATAGAAACTTTTCGTCGATGCGGATTCAATGCAACCACACCGCAAAAGAGCAGTGGGATCCCGAACATCATCGGAATGAATTGGGCGGGTATCTTCTGTGGATCCCAAACCATCGCGGCATAGGTCAAGCCGCATAACAACAAGCCAAAAACGATTCCAACTCTTGCCATAAAGCAATTCTTCTTTTGAAATAGTTTTGGTTTGGAAATGAATGATAACGTGATATCGAGAGATTAACTTGCCTGCTGCCCAACTGCGAGGGGGATGCGTGGGCGACGGTGGCACTAGCTCTGTATTTCTGTCTCTTATACACATCTGACGCTGCCGACGACTCCTTACGTGTAGA
>CAJXTM010000528.1 GCA_913061385.1 uncultured Rhodopirellula sp.
AAGAGACAGCGATATAGGTGACCTTTCGGCGTGATGTAATACCACTGACCATTGGGCGTGCTCAGCCATTTTTCCTGCTGACCGCCCCAATCATAAAAATCGCCGCCAGCCAGCAACAATTGCAGCTCATTACCAATCTCTCTGGCACGCTGGTAACTGCGAGCGAGCTCCAAAGGAAAATCAGCAGATGGATCAAAAATCTCAGTTTCGTGCAGCAGTTTCTGCTCGAGCAAACTCAGCCGCTGGTCACCGCTGACACAACCTGGCCAAGTCGCCAGAACGAAGCTTTCACCGGCAAAGTGATCCGCAAACCACTCCAACTCTGCTGTTTCAGGAAAATCACTGGGAAGCCAGTCTTTGACGTCATTTTCTTTCTGGTTCAGACTTAGCCTGGCTGCCCGGAATCCCGATGGCAGCAAAAAGAAAAAGGCAACTAGTATCAACAGCGCATAACTGATCCCCAATGGGCTACGTCGCTCAAGCAATGGACGTTGATTCATAGAGGAGTGCTGCATTGCATGAGCCGACGGACAAGGCTCGGTTTCGATGTGGGGTGCTGTCGGTTGGTAAGTTACCGCTGATGACTCGAGTGGTCTACTTCAAACGGGCTTACCACATCGCACAAAGGCCTTAGGTTTGTCGGATATTCGGGTCACGTCCAGTTTACAGGCATGTCAGAGTTGTTGGCAACGGAAAAAGCAGCTTGTTGCGCCGCGGAGAGGTCGACTTAGCCGCTAGATATTGCCTGAATTGGCAATATGCCACCTCGAAATACACTCATTGGCCATGAACGGGGGGTTCTGAAATGCGGCTGGATCACTTGTCTGGGATCGCAACGGCACCAATCACGGTTGATCGTCTGAATTGACAGCTAATGTTCAAAGCGATGTATTGAAGGCATTTGGTAGGTCCAGAAGATGGGGGGATTCGTGTCTGCTGAGCTTAGTTTCTCGAGCTCCCACGTAGCACGCGGAAGTCGAATTCAGCGTGCCGCAGGTACTCGCGAGTGATAAAACCGATTGCCCAGAATTTGTTCCAACAGAAAAATCGCCAAGGCTATGAGAATTGCGGGTGAGTGCAACGAAACTCGCTGAGTTGCTTTGTTTTCCGCAAACTCGATGCCTTCACGATCGGTCACAAGATCGTACCGTTCTGGCCCGAAAATCTGGTCCAGTTGGTCCGCACCCATTTTGTTCAGTGAAAGTGAATCTTCGGGAAGATTGGTTGAAAAACCAGCACCCGGGTGCAGCCCACGAATCCAATAAATTCCGGACCGGGGGGTATCGGTAAAGGTGATACGCTCTATCGAGGGTGTGACATTGAACGGGATGGGAGGTTGGTTTGCCGGCGGAAAAATCTGGATCTTCTGTGTCAGCCGTGAATCGTCGATTGCGGTATCAGAATCGTCTTTTTGCTTGGCTTGGTCGGTAGCGATTACTTTGGGCTGGCCGACCAGTAACATCGATTCGTCGCTTCCGCGTTGTGTCAGGTATTCGATACTTTGCCTCGTCAGTAACCAAGCTGGCCAAGGATCAGTTCCGAAAAGAGTATTCCAGCTTCGAGTTTCGCTCGACAAGGCAGGAATCGGCGTGGTGAGGACAAGGATGCGACCGGAGGTGGTACCGGATTCGTTGGGAACGATTGTTGAAGTCATGGCAGCATGGTCGGTACCCGCGTATTGCATCAGAACAACATCCTTTTCTGTTGTTTTCAGTTGCCAGTACTGCTGCACGCGAAAATCACTCCACGGTGTGTTATCACCGAGTACCGAAGTGATGGGATTTCCGCTCGCTGTGATTTGGAAAAAAGTACCGGGTTCTGGCACTCGCCAACGTCGTACTAGAGAGGGTGTAAAGCTCGACTTGATGTCCGAGCCGCTTGCTGCTGGGCCCAGCACAACGAATACGCCACCACCAGCAGTTACATACTCTGCGATGCTTGTATCTTCGAGAACGGGTTTAGCAGGGTTGAGCAATAGAATAGATTCGAAATCAGCGAGTCGTACCGCAGGTAGGTCAGTAAACTCGATTCTCTCCACTCGAAATTCTGCATTTTCTACATCTGACAAGCCGGCGGATGCGGTCATGATTTGACTGATGATGAGGGATTCATCCGCATCATCACAAACAAGCAGTACTTTGGAAGGCGGAAGAATTTGAAGAGTGAAGTAACGGTGATCATCGATGGAGATTCCATCATCACCCACCAGAGTAATTTTTCCGTGGTGTGTACCGGTATCCAACGCAGGAATTGTTAGCAACAGTTCGCTGGATCCCCCATTGGCAACCTGCACGCTGGTTCGGTCGACGCTTTCGAGTTTGGGCAGCACGACTTTTCCATTGCGAATCACTGGCAGAGCAGGATCAGCTTTGTAAAGTTGAAGATCTGCCGTAACCGAATCAGTTTCCAGATCATTGAATGATTGGAAACTCAGTGTTGTTGAAACTGAAATGGGCGAGCCGCGAGGTGGTGTTCGATCAGAGAGTTTTGGAATCGAGAGCGAGCGATTGAATCCCTCGAAATCGCCTGTATCAAATACGGTCAAAGCGATTGGGGGAGTAGATTCCAGTAGGGTCAGCATGCTGGTGTCATTGACTGCATCATTCCATGTTGACTCAGCTAGATCACTCAGTAGCAGGATCTGGCGGTTGGGCAATTCGCTTTCACGCACCAGTCGTGCAGCCGCATTCAGGCGTGACGCGATGGATTGGGTCGTTTCCACTGGTTGCAACTGTTCGATTTTGGAAATTGCATTGGCGGTATCCATCGAGAATGAAGCAACCTGTGGCGATCGATCGATAATTGCCACGCGACTGGTGCGCGGCAAACGCGTCACCATCCAAGTCGCGACATCTTTCATTCGCATGATGCGATTGTCACCCGGGGTTTTCCACGACGACGTGGGTGAGTTGTCCACGATAATCGCGATGGCAACCGGTTCAATCGTGTCGATGGACGGTGCGGGGCCAGATGCATAGGTATAGCCTCCCCAGATCAATGCGAGTAACAAAAGCAGTGTCGCAGCAGCACCAAGTCCATAGGTTGTTGTTTTGGCTTGTCCGCGGGAAAGGGCAACGGTTGCCAACAGCAGTAAGATGAGGCCCAGAAAGGAACAAATCCCGATGGTCAACCAAGTGATCGAAAGCGACTGATGAATTGCAGGCCGGGCCAAGGCAATCGCAAGCAATGCCACAGCAAGAATACGCAGCGCCAGCAACCACCAGCGGCGAACACGTAGACGACTGCGGTTGGATTCAATACGTTTGGTCAAAAAGCGTATGGAGGGAAATACTACTTTTCGGGGCTCTCGCCGTGCAATCAAATGCAACACCACCGGGACGGTAATCGCCGCCAGGCCGAACAATAAGGTTGCATTCAGAAACGTCACGGTGCGTTGCAGTTATGGGCGGTATGAAGGAGTGAAGTGGACTGGTGCGGGGCGTTGTTTCAATGCTGGCCGCAAGGAACGCATCATTGATCAATCAGCCTTGGGTGAGATCGAATTGCACCTGGGAGCCCGCTAAAAACGACTCTGACGCTGTATCAGGTATTCGGTGAGTGCTTTATCGAATGGCATGCTTGTGTCCAGAGGAACGTAGTCGACTCGCAGATTGTTGCAGCCTTCACGATAAGCGTCTCGAAAAGCTTCCAATTGTTGCAGGTAGTCTTCCCGGAAGCCTGTGGCATCCACAGAGACGGTTTCTCCACTCTCAGAGTCCTCGAACTGCACGGGTCCCTCGTATGGAAACTGGACTTCAGCCTCGTCCATCACGTGGAATACAATGACGTCATGTCCGCCGTGCCTCAGCCTGGCAAGAGCTGAGATGATTTCTTCCGGGGCACCTTCATCGTCGGTGGTTGGTAGCAAGTCCGAGAACAGAATCACGAGTGAGTGTTGTTTCAGCATTGCTGCCAATTGGATAATGCAGGCAGCCAGATCCGTTTTTCCTTTTGGCTGCAGTTTGGATAACTGCCCCATGACTTCACCGATGTGACCACGCCGACTTCGGGCTGGCAGTCGAGCCTGCATCTTTTCGTCGAAAGTGATCAAACCCACTGGATCCTGTTGCATGGTCATCAGATAAGTGAGTGATGCTGCAAGGCATGTGCAGTACTCGAACTTATTCATGGTCTGGTTTTCGGTGAATCCCATCGACTTGGATAGGTCGATCACCAGATAGGCAGTCAGGTTGGTTTCTGCCTCGAAACGTTTGATAAAGTATTTGTCTGATTTTGCGTAAACCCTGTCTCTTATACACATCTCCGAGCCCACGAGACCGAGGCTGATCT
>CAJXTM010000529.1 GCA_913061385.1 uncultured Rhodopirellula sp.
GGGCTGGCTGCCCGCCATCCCGCTTGCAGCCCATGTGCCAACTCAACTTGTCGTGTCTATGTTTGCCGGAGGCATCCTGTACACAATTGGTGTTGGTTTTTTAATCAACGACAAGAAGACCAAGTACCTGCATGCATGCTGGCACATCGCCGTGATGTCTGCTGCAGCTTGCCACTATCTAGGAATTCTTTGGTACGTCGTCCAAACAACCTGAACACCAACCAACATGATGCCGTTGAAAACCCATTCGCGCCAGCAGTCGAGCTTAGCTCATGACAAGCTGCGACAATTGACTGGCTGGTTTGGCGAGTCCAACAGAGCTCGCAACCTCAACCGAGTCGACTACACCTGAGCCTCATCTATTGCTCAGGTATGCAAGCGACTCAGTAAAACCCTCATCGATCTCACTCAGCAGGACCGGTGCTGACGACAACTTGGCTGGGTCGCACGACTCGATCGTGCATTTTGAATCCACTCTGCGCCACATGGGCTACCATTCCGGATTCATGTTCACTTGGCATCTGAGAAATTGCCTCGTGAAAGTTGGGATCGAACTGCTCGCCCTCGGTAGGAATCGGAAGTACTGAATGCTTGGTCAGAAAGTCATCTAATTGCTTCACAACCATTGCAACGCCTTCCTGCAATCCTCCAGCATCAGCAGCGTTACCCGCTGCTTCCAGCCCACGCAAGAGATTGTCACGCACTTCCAAGATATCGTTGACAAGCGGCACAGAGGCATACTTGACCTGATCTTCAAAATCGCGGCGTAAGCGTTTGCGAAAATTCTCTGCTTCAGCTTGTGCCTTTAGCACACGCATGTCAGCAGAATCTGCAGTTTCCCGCAGACGCTCCATCTCCTCGTCACGGCTCTCAAGAACCTGATCAACGGCATCCTGATGCTCAGCTCCCTGACTGGAATCGACATCTTCTCCCTGCACGGCAGGATCATTGAAATCTGCTTCGTTCGGTTCATCCATTTCTTCACTCATCTCTTCACTCATGACTCTGACGAATCTGACTCGGGATCAAAAAAGTTTTTCAAATTTCTAAGGAACGATTTCCGGTGTGGTAAAACCGCCTCATGATCCAACTCGGCAAGTTCACGCAGCAGACGTTCCTGCTCTGCGTTCACTTTCTTGGGCACTTCAATAAATACCTGCACGAGCATATCACCGGTCCGGCCGGCACGCGGATCTACAACACCTTTCCCCCGGAGGGTGAACACGTCGCCGTTTTGCGTTCCCGGCTCGACCCGAAGTTGGTGAGGTCCATCCAGTGTTGGAACTTCGACTTCGGCTCCAAGTGCTGCTTGACTATACGAGACAGGCAGCTGCAAAATCAGGTGCGAACCATCCCGTTTGAATAAATCATGGGGTCGAACAGTAATGAATACATAGCAATCACCGACAGGCCCACCATCTGGGCTGCCTTCGCCTTCGCCCGGAACACGCACTCGCATTCCATCGTCTACCCCCGCAGGGATACTTACACTCAGCTCGGCTTTTTTGTTTTGTAAACCGCTGCCGCGGCAATCTCCGCACGGCTGGCTAATCTGCTTTCCAGATCCGGAACAGTTTGGGCAGGCAGTTTGAACCCTGAGAATACCGGCAGACTGAATGACCTGCCCCTGCCCACCACAGGTTTCACAAGTTGTGGGCTGGCTTCCGCTTTCGGCTCCGCTTCCGCTGCAGGATTCACAGGTCACACGGCGCCGGAACGATATATCTTTTTCAACGCCGCGTGCTGCTTCCTCAAGACTCAGAGTGACATTGCACCGAATGTCTGCACCTTTGCGCGAACGCCGCCGGCGACCTCCGCCCCCGCCGCGACCACCGAACAGATCCCCGAACATTCCACCGCCGAACAGATCGCCGAAAGCATCGAAGATGTCTTCAACGTCATTGAATTGGTGCACACCATCAACCCCAGCATGCCCATGCTGATCGTAACGCTGGCGTTTATCACCATCACTGAGAACTTCGTAAGCCTCCGTGGCTTCTTTGAACTTCTCGACAGCGTTCTCATCATCTTTGTTGCTGTCTGGGTGATACTTGATGGCAAGTTTACGGTATGCCCGATCAACCTCTATTTTTGATGCAGACCGCTCGATACGAAGCAACTCGTAGTAGCAGACTTTCTCGGCCATCTTCTTCTTGCCTTTCAGTGTTTCAAAAAACGGGTCGCAAGCCAGTTGGCGAGCGACCCGTCAATTTCTCGTGCAAGCTGATCCGCTTACCGACAATCGACAGTGTCCCGCGAGCGAACTCAGGACATTCATCTGACGTTTGCCGATCAGCGTAACAGCTGAATCTCAGCCTAGGAAACGACGCCTTCAACTTGGCGACGCTCTTTGTCCTCGGCATCGAAGTTGGTCACAAGTGCTTCGGTTGTCAGCAACAATCCGGCAATGCTACCAGCGTTTGCCAATGCGGTACGCACAACCTTCACTGGATCAATGACACCAGACTTGAGCATGTCAACGTAGGCACCGGAGTTAGCGTTGTAGCCGATATTGGTTGCCTTCTGGCTAACCTCATCAACCACGACACTGCCGTCGATTCCACCGTTGTCAGCGATCTGTCGCATGGGTGCATCAAGTGCACGAAGCACGATATCGACGCCAATCTGCTCATCACCCTTGGCCGAGGCGACAATCGTTTTCCCATCTTTTCCTTTGACAGGACTGGACTTCACTGCCTCGACTGCTTCGCGGCAACGAACCAGAGCTACACCGCCACCGGGAAGAATTCCTTCTTCAACTGCAGCACGCGTCGCGTGCAAAGCGTCTTCCAGACGAGCTTTGGTCTGCTTCATCTCAACTTCGGTTTCGGCACCGACGCTAATCACAGCAACACCACCAGCCAGCTTCGCCAGTCGCTCCTGGAACTTCTCTTTGTCGTAATCGCTGTCAGTCTGCTCGATCTGAGCCCGGATCTGAGCAACACGCTTATCACTGTCACTGCGTTTTCCATTACCTTCAACAATGGTTGTGTTCCCCTTGTCGACCGTAACTTTCTTCGCGCCGCCAAGCTGCTCAAGCGTGACGTTCTCGAGTTGAATACCGAGATCTTCGCTGATCAGCGTTCCGCCGATGAGAGTGGCAATGTCACCCAACATCGCCTTGCGGCGATCGCCAAACCCTGGTGCCTTTACAGCACATACATTCAAGGTTCCACGCAGCTTGTTGACCACAAGCAAAGTCAGGGCCTCCGCGTCAACGTCCTCGGCAATGATCAGTAGTGGCTGACCAGTCTGTGCCGATTTCTCGAGCAGTGGAACCAGATCGCGGATGTTACTGATTTTCTTCTCGTACAACAGCACAAGAGCGTTCTCAAGATCCGCTTCCATCGTTCCGGGGTCGGTGATGAAGTAAGGCGAGATGTAACCCTTGTCGAACTGCATCCCGTCGACGTAATTGACTTCAGTGTCACGACTCTTGCCTTCTTCGACAGTGATCACACCATCTTTTCCAACTCGCTCCAAAGCGTCGGCAAGCAATGCACCGATCACCTCATCGTTGTTGGCCGAGATCGAGCCGACATTTGCGACTTCCTGCTTGTTCTTGACGGGACGGCCCATCTCAAACAGTTTCTCAGTTGCCGCAGCAACCGCCTTGTCGATGCCACGACGAATGGCAGTTGGATTACTGCCAGCGACAATGTTCCGCAGACCCTCTTTGAAGATCGCGCGGGCAAGTACAGTCGCAGTCGTTGTGCCATCACCAGCAAGATCACTGGTCTTCTGGGCGACCTCGATGACCAGTTTGGCACCCATATTTTCGAATCGGTCTTCCAACTCGATCTCTTTGGCGACCGTCACACCGTCTTTGGTTACGGTTGGGCCACCGAAAGATTTATCGATGATTACGTTACGACCAGTTGGCCCCATCGTCACAGCGACGGCGTCAGCCAACTTGTCGACACCCATCATCATTCGCGATCTTGCATGATCGTCAAAAAGAAGTTGTTTTGCCACAAGAGTGTTCCTAATTGGAGTGTGTTGTTTGCAACCAAATGGCCTGTTCGCAGATGCGTCCAAGCCATTCAGATTGATGACGACCTAGAGGACCTTGGCGAGAATGTCACTCTCGCGAAGAATCTTCATCTCTTGGCCGTCTACCTCGATGTCGCTGCCGCCGTACTTGCCGTAGATCACGGTGTCGCCGACGGTGACTGTCATATCACCGCGGTTTCCGCTGTCCAAAAGACGGCCTGGCCCGACAGCCACGATCGTGCCACGCTGTGGCTTTTCTTTGGCCGAGTCGGGAAGAACGATTCCACCAGCA
>CAJXTM010000530.1 GCA_913061385.1 uncultured Rhodopirellula sp.
TCTACACGTAAGGAGTCGTCGGCAGCGTCAGATGTGTATAAGAGACAGCGGCAAAGCGATCGCGGAAAGAGCTTCTGCTGCGGGCATCAAACGAGTCCGACTCGATCGTGGGCACAACAAGTATCACGGACGCGTTCAGGCGTTTGCTGAGGCTGCCCGCGAGGGTGGGCTCGAATTCTAATTTTACAAAACAACCAGATAGCAACTCCTGAAGAGGATTGAACCATTAGTAACGCACCACGAAAACAACGGCACCAGGACAAGAAAGAGGGTGTCGCCGAAGGCATGCTCGACCGTGTTGTAAAAATCAAACGCTGCGCTGCAGTGGTCAAAGGTGGTCGCCGATTCAGTTTCGCGGCCATGGTTGTTGTCGGCGACGGCAAGGGCAAGGTTGGTTGGGGCTACGGTAAGGCAAACGAAGTACCGCCCAGCGTCCAGAAAGCACAAAAACAGGCCAGTCGTAGTCTGATCGATGTTCCGCTTGTCGAGGGTTCCATCCCTCACCAAGTCTGGGGACACTACGGTGCCGCCAAGGTAATCCTTGTTCCAGCGGGTGCTGGTACGGGTATCATCGCTGGGCAAGCTGTCCGCGCCGTTTGCGAAGCGACTGGTATCCATGATATCCTGACAAAGTCTTACGGGACAAATAATCCTGTAACCCTCGTCAAAGCGACAGTCGATGCACTGTCGAAACTTCGCACGGTTGAGCAAGTCGCTGCACTGCGAGGCCTCGAACCAGAAGAATTGACCGCGTAACAACGGTCGGCGGAGATAAGGCTAGTTTGACGTAAGTCAGTACCAGCTTCAACAGAATCAAGATTGAATAAAGTCACAGAGATAAGGTTAGAACGGGTTTCACCATGAACCTCAACGATGTCCATCGCGGGATCCTTAAGAACCGCAAACGGAAACGAATCGGTCGCGGCCCAGGTAGTGGTCACGGCAAAACTGCCGGACGAGGCCATAAGGGTCACAAGAGCCGCAGCGGTTATAGCCGTAAGCCCAACTTCCAAGGTGGGGCGATGCCGATGTTTCGGCGTGTACCCAAGCGAGGTTTCAACAACCGCTGGGCTGTGTCTGTATTCGCTGTGAACGTAGGCCGTATCAATGAGGCCTTCGACGACGGTGCAGAGGTGACTCTCGAGAGCCTTGCCGCGAAGCATTTGGCAAAGGGCTCGTTCGATGAGGTGAAAATCCTTGGTGATGGTGAGATCACAAAGAAATTGATCATCAGTGCTCATCGTTTTAGTAAGTCAGCGGAAGAGAAAATCACTGCTGCTGGCGGAACGATCACGAAGTTGGTCAGCAAGCGAACACCTGATGAGCGTGTGAACGCTCTGAAGGAAGACAAGAGCAAGTCCTAGACAACGCTCGATGCATGCCAGCCCGGTTTTCGTTGTACCGAGGATACTCCTCGCTAGCGAAATCGGGCTTGTTTTGCGATGGTCTGTTGTCTTTTTTGGGGGAGCTAGAAGGGAGTCTTTCCTCTCGCTCTACCTGAGAGAAGCCGGTAGACTGCGAATCATTCATACGTAGCTGAGTGGGAAATGTCCGAGACTTTTCTACCATGCTTCGAATGATCTTAAATTTCAATCAGACGAAACAACCTGCCGCGTGCCGAAATTTGATCGCGACGGCATGAATCCAAGACGGACCTGACGCATGTTTGAAAAGCTGCGCATCATTTTTTCGATCCCTGAGCTTCGCAAGAAGATCCTGCTAACTGTAGGTCTACTGGCTGTTTACCGGATCGGTTTCCATATTCCGCTGCCCATGATCGCAACCGATTTGGCGGAAGGTGGAGGCACGGCATCCGAGTTCTTTGAGAAGATCACGGTCTTTGCTGCTAGCGATCTCCGTCAGGCGACCATCTTCGGGTTGGGCATCATGCCCTATATCTCCGCATCGATCATTTTCCAACTTCTCGGAAGCGTGTACAAACCGCTCGAGGAGTTGAAGAAAGAGGGTGAAGCCGGACGCAAAAAGCTTAATGAATATACTCGCTACCTGACCGTGGCGATTTGCCTTGTGCAAAGTTATATGTATCTGAAGTTCATGCTGATGTCAGGCGGAGCCGAAGGCTACGGTAACATCAACATTGATTTCCTCAATGCTGACCAGACAGGATTATTCTTTGGCTGGCAAATTGTGGCGGTCTTGGTGATGACTTCCGGTACAGTGTTTTTGATGTGGTTGGGCGAGCAAATCGATGAATACGGGATTGGCAATGGGATCAGTCTGTTGATCATGGCCGGGATTTTGGCCCAGATGCCGAAGGCTTTGTACGAGCTTATTCGGAACATGAAGACAGAACTCACTGGCTTAAGCCGTGGTCAGATCGGTATCGAGACTCTCGTGCTGCTGATTGTCCTGTTTGTCGGTGTTGTGTTTGGTGTCGTGTTCATCACGCTCGGACAGCGTAAGATTCCGACGCAGTCGGCTAAGTTTACCCGTGGTCGCCGTGTTTACGGCGGTACACGGCAATTCTTACCGCTGCGAATCAATCAAGCAGGTGTGATGCCGATCATCTTCGCAAGTAGTCTCTTGATGATCCCGGGAATGCTACTCGGCGGTCTGGCGGGTTTGTTTGAGAGCGGTGGTATGATGTTCAATGGTCTGAACTACATGGGGCTAACACTCAACGATCAGGCTTCCTTTGTGTTCAACCTGCTCTACGTCGTGTTGATTTTCTTCTTCTGCTACTTCTGGACTGCGATCACGTTCAATCCGAAGGAGATGTCAGATAATCTTCGAGACAGCGGAACATTTATTCCAGGATACCGACCCGGGAAGAGAACAACGGACTACCTTGAGAAGGTCATGGTTCGAATTACCTATGTGGGTGCTGCTTTCCTTTCGATCGTGGCAATTGTGCCTACGATTGTCTATGGGTCGCTTGGTGTTCCGTATTCGATCGCTGGTTTTTATGGTGGAACCGGATTGCTGATTGCTGTCAGCGTTGCATTTGATCTCGTTCAGAAAATTGACAGCCACTTGGTGATGCGTAACTATCGCGGCTTGCTTGAAGGTGCGGGTGGCGGTGTTTCACCTGTAGTCTGAGCGGGGTAGTCCTTCGGCCTGATCTGTTCAGTCACAATGTGAACTTCGGAGTTGTTCCTGTACGTGTTGTTCGGCAGGAGATAGGGTGCTTGACCACGGTAAACGTTTCGCTTGCCGCGGGTCGATTCTTGTAAGATACAACCTGACTTGGGTGTTCCGCATCGTTGATCGACGCAAGGTTGACTGCGTCAGAGTTGCCTTTCCTCGCGATCACAGTCGTTGGCCGGCTGTGTTTTTTGCGGCGTCTTAGTTGTTCATCGACAGCTTTTCATAATGGTTCGTTGCAATGTGGATTGTGTTCATTGGACCTCCCGGAGCCGGTAAAGGGACGCAGTGCAGTCGACTCGTCGATACTTTGGGTATTCCTCACCTGTCGACCGGTGACATGCTTCGTAATACTGAACGCAATTCTGCACTGGGTAAGCTTGTTGAGAGTTATATCGATGTGGGTCGGCTTGCGCCTGACTATCTGGTGATGCCGATTGTCACCAAGCGTCTGTTTGAGCCTGATTGCCAATTAGGTTGTCTTTTTGACGGGTTCCCTAGGACTGTTCATCAGGCCGAGCAGTTGGATGAATTTCTCGCTCAACGTGACAGTCGGATCGACGTTGTCCTGAATTTACAAGTTGCGGCTGATGTTCTTTTGGAGAGGCTTCTGAAACGGGCTGAGCTCCAGAATCGCAAAGATGATAATGAGCAAACCATTTCTGCCCGGCTGGAAGTGTTTAGGACTCAGACCGCACCTGTTCTGCAACACTTTCGTGGCCAGGGAAATGTGGTGGACATTCATGGCGACCAGTCCCCAGATCGCGTCTTCAACGACATTCTGGCTGGTTTGACCGGGCGAAAGTAGGTTGACGCTCGCCACGATTGTGGATTGGGCCGTACAATAAGGATATCCGTTGTGGTCCATTTCGGTGGATCACATTGCGTTGGATCCCATTGCGTTGGATCCCATTGCGTTGGATCCCTGCTCACTAACAAGGCAGCCTTCGAGCTATCCCTTTCCTATTCAGGTTTTACTGTGGTTCAAAAACGAGTTTCTGTCGTGCTCAAGCCCACGTTATTGATCGTTGTATTGATCACTTCCTCATTGGCAACTTGGTCTGGATCGGTTCACGCACAATTCTTCCCGTCTACTGTCCGGTTTGTTTCAGGTCGTTTCGTTGAGGTTCCCCGTATCTTGCAAAAGCCTGTCTCTTATACACATCTGACGCTGCCGA
>CAJXTM010000531.1 GCA_913061385.1 uncultured Rhodopirellula sp.
AGTTACGACACGGTTCAACATGCCACTCAGTATTATCCCCTACCCCCATCCCACTCTTCGCGTTCGCAGCAAGCCGATTCGACGGGTCAACAAGGAACTGCGTAATATGGCAGCTGAAATGTTGGACCTGATGTATGAAGCTGAGGGGGTTGGGTTGGCAGCCAATCAAGTCAATCTGCCTGTCCGGATCTTTGTCGTTAATCCCTCCGGTGAACGGGGAGATGGAGAAGAAATGGTGCTGCTGAATCCCGAACTGCAAATGCCAAAAGGAAGTGTCACGGGACAAGAAGGGTGTCTGAGTTTGCCAGGTGTCTTTGGGCAAGTGAAACGCCCCAAGTCGATCCGCTTGAGTGCCTTTGACCTCAAAGGGAATCCAGTTGAGCGGACTGTTGATGGTTTTCTTGCCAGAGTGATTCAACATGAAAGTGATCACCTTGATGGTGTGATGTTTTTCGATCGTATGACTGAAGAAGCCAAACGCGAAATTGACGACCAATTGCACGAATTGGAAACGGTGTTTGAATCCAAGCAAAATGCGGGTGGCATTGCCAGTGATGACGCACTCGCGGCGGAGTTGGATCAGTGGTATGAAAAGTACGCCTAGCTCGAAGTCATATTAGCATTGTAGAGCCTTCGGATGATGTATCTGGGGGCGAGACTGGTCATTAAGAAGGATCAATCGATTGGCGAATCAAACAACAGCACATCCCCTCCGGCTTGTTTTGATGGGGACTGGCCCCTTCGCGGTACCCTCTTTTGAGGCCTTGCGGCAGGCCGGCCATGACGTATCGCTCGTTATTACGCGGCCAACGCGGAACGTCAAAAGTCGCAAAGGACCGCCACCCGCACCGGTCCGTGATTGGGCGGAATCCCATGGCATTGAGCTATTCGCGCCTGACAGTATCAACGAACCAGATGCTGTAGCGTTTGTGGCATCGCAGCGAGCGAACCTGTTGGTGGTGTGCGACTATGGGCAAATCTTGAAACCTGCAGCCCTCGAGACAGCAAATTTAGGCGGTATTAATTTGCACGGGTCGTTGTTGCCAAAATACCGAGGAGCGGCGCCTGTGCAGTGCGCCCTACTGAGTGGTGAGAGAGTGACGGGGGTCTCCGTGATTCATATGACGCCCCGCTTGGATGGTGGACCTGTAATGACCCGTCGCGAAACGGAAATAATGGATCACGAGACTGCGGGTGATCTGGAAGATAGACTCGCTCTGATTGGGGTATCTGCTACGCAGGAAGCGGTGCAAATGCTGGGCGAATGGGACGGTGAGTCCTTGATGGGCGTGATGCAGGATGCAGACGCCATCACTAAAGCACCTCGGCTCAAAAAATCAGATGCCGAGATAGATTGGAATCGGCCCGCACGATTAGTAAACTGTCATGTTCGTGGCATGCAACCGTGGCCCATTGCATACACTCATTTTCAGCCGGTGGAATCCAAATCGCCGATTCGTTTAGCCATCAAAAGTATCAACGTGTTGGATGAAGCCGTGGGTTCCCATGTGCCTGGTGAGATCGTCCCGAGCGATCAATTCATTGTCGCTACTTTGGATTCACTGATTGAAATCCAACAGATCCAGCCTGCCGGTAAACGTCAAATGACAGGGGGTGAGTTTCTGCGAGGGCACAACCCGCCAGCGGGCTCACTTCTGGGCTGAAACGGTCGGGCTGAAACGGTTGGGCTGAAACGGTTGGGCTTGTTGCGATACCGTTCATCGAGAGTGCTTTGCGTGGTCTAGGGCCCCCTTTCGCTGTGGCTCTGCCGTCTTTGTTATGTTCGAAACGCAGACGCAGCACTGAATGGTATGGATTGGGGCTCTGCTGGTGGGCTGTTGAGCAATTTTTTTATTTTGCGAACAGCTGATGTCGATTTACTCGCTGCAAAGGTAGTCGCGTGAAGGTGTCTGGCTTCCAAGCCAGCACGCAAGGTATCTGTTCACACGATTGAGCCGGTGGCATCAAGGGTGACACGATTCCAGTGAGGTTTCAACACATCGGTATTGTCGCAGCGAGTCGTCTATGTCGTGCCACTCTCATCGCCGTGGTCTTCCGTTTCTCGCTCGATGGCGTCGCGTTTTTCAACGCCGTGAGTTGTTTTTATCGGGGCAAGCCCCATTAACAAGCGTATTTGCCGATCTGTTCGCTGCCGGGTCAGTTTAGCGTTGATCTTATTGCTCAATGCGTGGCACATCTGCACGAAGCAGGCGACTGATGGATCCTCATTCATTGAGTGTGCGTTGAATTCTCCCAGAGCTTCTTGTCTCAGCTGGGTGACTTCGTCCAGCAATCTTTGCAGTTGTTCAACATCATTTCCGGATTCATCTTCATCAAGGCCTAGTTGTCGCCGTTCGATTTCCAAGACGAGTCGAACAAATCGATCTAACTCATGTTCATCCTGTTTGAGTCTTCGATCACGCAACCACCTTGCGAGTAGCCAGCCGGCGATGAGCAATGAGAAGAAGAACGAACGCAATCCTTCGGTTGCTTCTACAAAGTCCGGATTAAGAAGGGGTTTGAGTTCAGGATTGTAGATGTGTTCGGCACCCGTGTGTATTGGGAATTCCGGATTCGCCATGGCGAACCCCTTTCCACGGTCGAACAACTCGTGCAATTCATTGCTGCGTTGGAAATACTCGTCCATCACAACGTTTGTGACTGCTTCCACGAGAACAGTCGGCGTGTCTGGTCGTGTCAGCAGTTTCGCTCTTCTCGAAACGGTGTTGATATCGTTCGCAGGAAGCACCGAGGTATCGCTTCGATAAAATCCAGCGGGGATCGACGTAGGGAAAGTTGAAACGTGGTGCAGAGCCATGGCTTCGGCAAATGGAACAGGAATCAATCGGACGCCTGGAACGGCTGCCGTTTCAACGAATGCCGGTGAGTGCAAGCCGCCTGCCATGCAGGCTGCATCAAGCTTGCCAGACCTGAGCAGGTCAGGAATGTCCTTGTAAACGACGTCGACGACTTCGATTTCGTTGAGTCCGATACCGAGATGTTCGAGTAGCGTTTTGTTGATGGAATAATCACCGGACTCGCGACTGCCAATCGCAAGTTTCTTGCCTCGAAGGTCAGTGGCAGTTTCAATGCCACTCTTAGGACCAGCAAATATATGGAGCACTTCCGAGTAGAGGTTGGCGACGAAAGCAGCAGAATCGGGGCTCTCGTCTTCGTTCGTGCCCCGTGCTGTGTCAGGTTGATAAAGAGCGAAGTCAACCAGTCTGTCTTGAATGCGATGCAGGTTATCCAACGCACCCCGCGATTCAATTACCTCAACCTGAGTTCCGAGAGTTTGTTCCAGGCGACTCGCGAGGTCCTTACTAAGTTGATAGTAATTGCCGCCCGCAGGGCCGGAAGCTATCAGGATTTTGGCGGGCACTCTGGTGGAAGCGTGATATAGAAATCCTCCTCCGGCGACAACTAACAAGACCATGCAAAGCAGGAAGGATTTGATGTACTTCATGGGCCAGTCAGGAATGAATAGTGTGTTTATTGGGGCAATACTCCGGTACTTTATATCTTTCGCAGTAGTGTTTTACCGCTCTTGATTTTCTGGTAGTTGTCGTTGGATTGGTTTAAGCAGCTCAGGATGTTCAGTTACCTTGTAACGCCCGTAGAATGGCATCGACATTTTTCTTGGCATCACCGAAAAGCATTTGTGTGTTGTCTTTATAGAACAGCGGGTTGTCCACACCTGCGTATCCGGTCGCCAAGCCACGCTTCATGACGACACAGTTGGCTGCGGACCAAACTTCAAGAACTGGCATTCCAGCGATGGGACTGTTTGGATCTTCGAGAGCTGCAGGGTTTACGATGTCATTAGCACCGATGACGAGAACGGCGTCTGTTTGTGGTAAGTCGTCATTGAGTTCGTCCATTTCTAGGACGATGTCGTACGGAACATTTGCTTCTGCTAGGAGAACGTTCATGTGTCCCGGTAGACGCCCCGCTACTGGGTGAATCGCGAATCGTACCTGTTTGTTTTTCGCTGTCAGAATCTTCACGACTTCTGCCAACGAATGTTGTGCCTGTGCGACTGCCATTCCGTAACCGGGAACAATCACGATACTGTTGGCTTCATCAAGCATGTCGACGGTATCATCGACGCTAAATTCGGTGACGGTGCCTTCGACGGCAGCGGCCGGTCCTCCGCCACCTCCGCCAAAGCCGCCTAGAATGACGCTGATGAAACTGCGGTTCATTGCGGCGCACATGATATAGGCTGTCTCTTATACACATCTGACGCTGCCGACGACTCCTTACGTGTAG
>CAJXTM010000532.1 GCA_913061385.1 uncultured Rhodopirellula sp.
GATCTACACGTAAGGAGTCGTCGGCAGCGTCAGATGTGTATAAGAGACAGCGACTCCATCGTTGACGAAATTGCCAACGCTGTCATGACGCAAGGCTTGCGTCCCAACGATTTTGCAATCTTCTGCCGAATGAATGCTATGACTCGGTCGCTCGAGCACGCATTCCGAAGCCGCAGCATACCGTACCAGATTGTGAATGGAGTTGAGTTCTACCAACGCCGCGAAATCAAGGATCTGCTCGCCTACCTGCACCTCATCAATAACCCAAACCATGACGTTGCATTGACCCGAATCATCAATGTCCCGACAAGGGGCATTGGTGCAAAAACAGTTGAACGCATTCGCAATCACGCAGACCAACTTGGTGTGCCGATGCTTGAGGCTGCCCGTCAAGCTGACCGCATCGAGGGACTTGCCAAGCGTTCGGCAACAATGGTCCGCAAGTTCATCAAGATCTATGACAACCTCAGTGTCAAAGCAACGGCACCTCTTGAAGACCTGCTGAGATTCATGGTCGAAGAAACTTCATTCGAAGAGCATCTCGAAAAAACATCTGTTGATCAGCAGGATGGGAATTCACTAGCCAATGTTGACGAGCTGATTTCAGCTGCAGTGGAATTTGACCGTCAGCACCCGGAAGATGGTTCTCTGGAAGCTTTTCTGGAACAGGTCGCATTGGTCGCAGATACCGACGCATTCGACGGCAGCAACGAACGAGTAACGCTGATGACGTTGCACGCTGCAAAAGGTTTGGAATTTCCACATGTTTTCATCATCGGTGTCGAGGATGACCTGCTTCCGCACAAACGGTCCAAGGAAAGTGAATCCGATCTCGAAGAAGAGCGTCGCCTGCTGTTTGTAGGAATCACAAGAGCAAAGCAATGGTTGCAACTGAGTTGCTGCAAGCGACGGGCGATGCGTGGTGATGTGCGTCCTGTCATTCCCAGTCCATTTCTAAACGAATTGCCGCTCGAAGAAATGAAGCGAGTCGAATCTTCACGAGAGCAAGACTGGTTTGACGAGGATCCCTACGCCAACGATGACACGGTGGACGAGGCCTATCCGGAGTCATGGGACCTTCCCGACGAACCTTCGGAACAGACGGATCACAGTTCGAGTGATAAATCTGACGCAGACCAACTAGAGATGTCACCCGATGAAACAACTCAGCTGCCCCAGAATGAACTGGCCGAAGTCGCAGCACGCAAAAAGAAGCAGAGCGTGGCTGTCTCAATCGCGGCGAGTCTCAAGACGGCGGCCGATCTGCTTTCCAACCCGACGACTCCCCTGCGAGCCTTCAGTGAAGGAATGCTCGTGCGGCATGCTGAACACGGTGACGGTACCATCGTATCGATCACTGGTCGCGGTCCAAAACGTATTGCCCGCGTGCGTTTTGAAGATGAGGAACGTAGTTTCCGACTTGCCTTTGCCGACCTGCAGGTATTGGACGACTAAGACAGAAAACCATGTTTACATCTCGGCCAAAGGTGGCATGATGCGACAAACCCGGCATCACCCCAGCGAAACCAAGAGAAAGCTAAACTCGAAGTCCCAGTTGGTCGGCTTCTCAAAACAGACCAATCACCTTACGATTTCATGATCCTGCGACCGCGTACTATCCCGCTCACGAGGCAAAGATGTCCGGCACCGAATTCGATCAAACCGACGCCCAAGTAGGCGTGATCATGGGCAGTCGCAATGACTGGGAAACCATGAAACATGCTGCTGATGTTCTTGACAATCTGGGGATTAAAAATGAACGACTGGTAGTGTCGGCCCACCGAACCCCCGCTCGAATGTTCGCTTATGCCCAGAAGGCAGAACAACGCGGGCTCAAAGTCATCATCGCCGGTGCAGGCGGCGCGGCGCACCTGCCGGGGATGATCGCCTCGGAGACAACTCTTCCGGTGATTGGCGTGCCAGTGCAAAGCCGCGCGTTGCAGGGACTCGACTCTCTACTTTCCATCGTTCAAATGCCCGGTGGCATTCCAGTTGCGACCATGGCGATTGGAACTTCGGGGGCCAAAAATGCGGGACTCATGGCCGCACGTATTCTTGCCCTATCGGACGATGACTTACGATCCCGGCTCGTGGAAATGATTCAGCAGCAAACAGATGCAGTACTCGAATCAGCTGAACTGTGAGCAACATTTCAACGGCGATCAAAACGTGACTTAGATGGATATTCAACCTCACAAACCCCAACAGCCAATGAGCTTAACAGCAGATAAATCGAATGATGCACAACTTCCCGGTTCAACCATCGGCATGGTGGGGGGTGGACAATTGGGACGTATGTTTGCAGTTGCTGCTGCGGCTTTGGGATACCGCGTGCTCATTTTTACCGATTCTGAGAATTCACCGGCATCACACGTGGCCGACCAGACCTTTGTGGGTGATCTGAATGATCACGACGCGATCGATCGTTTTGCAGAGCAGTGTGATGTGATTACTTTGGAATTTGAGAACATTCCTGCTGCAACCATCGCACGCTGTCGGAAATTCGTCCCCACCTATCCCTCGGCATCCGTGCTGGCAACTGCACAAGATCGCCTGATCGAAAAGACAACTTTCCGTGATGCTGGACTACCCGTCACCCCCTTCAGAAAAGTGCACGACACCGAATCGCTGGAAGCTGCCGGTGATGAACTTGGTTGGCCACTGATCATCAAAACCGTACGCAGTGGATACGACGGCAAGGGCCAACATCGAATTGAATCAGCTGACGATGCTGACCAGGTTCAGTGGACATCGGCACCTGAGTGGATCGCCGAGAAGTGCATCGCTTTTGACAAAGAGGTTTCCGTGATCGTTGCTCGCACACCCGATGGACGTTGCGAAAGCTTCCCAATTTTTGAAAACACGCATAGCAATCACGTTCTTGACATTTCCGTCGCCCCTGCAGACTTGCCCGACAGTCTGTCGCAAGAAGCCCGTAGAATCGCCGTTGCTGCTGCGGAAACGATCGATGTTGTTGGCTTGTTGTGCGTCGAATTTTTCGTTTCCGGCGATCATGTCCTGATCAACGAAGTTGCCCCCAGACCACACAACTCGGGGCACCTTACGATTGAAGGTTGCGAGACGAGTCAGTTTGAGCAGCACGTGCGTGCCGTCTGCAACCTGCCTTTGGGCAGCACCCAACAACGCACCCCAACTGCCGCCATGGCAAATTTGCTTGGCGATCTGTGGACAGCCAGTGGTCAAGCCCCAGATTGGATGGCTGCGCTGGCTGATGCCGGCGTCAGTCTTCACCTGTATGGAAAATCAGAAGCCAAAGTAGGGAGAAAAATGGGGCACCTGACGGTCACCGGAGAGGACAGACCCAATGTGCTCAAACGTGTATCCGAAGCTAGAGCGAGACTTCAGAACTCCACCGCATCACCCTCATGAATTGAAGGCGGATGGTGCCAAACCGCAACAAGAAATGCTTCAGGCGATGGATTCTCCTGATGTTTCCTTGTGGAACATCAGATACAGGTACTTAGCCGCGACATAAATGGCTATGGCTGACCATAAACCTGCGGTATCTGCGGCAAAGTCAAGAACATCCGGATAACGTCCGGGGATAAAATTCTGCGTGATCTCGTCAACCGCGGCGTAAGCCATGCCTACCAAACCAATGATCGCGAATCGCTTTAACCAGCGTGGCGAATTTGTGACATAGCATAATAGCGCACCCAGCAGAAAAAATGCTGCAAAGTGCTTGACCTTGTCAAAGTGCTTGACCTTGTCATTCAGGCCAAAACGTAAATCAACGATTTCATCGATATTTGGCAGGTGAGTACCCACGAATATGCAGAACCAGTAGGCCACGAGTACCACAATCGCCAAACGAAACCCAAAAATTGTTATTTTAGTAACCGGACGCATTTCGGCACCCTCCATCGGGTAGGCTGGAAAAGCGGGCTGAAGCAGGGCGTTCGCGGCGAACTGTCTTTTGACAATCCCAACCTTACGTTCTTGAAATTCACCGGTATTTCGCACGCTGTGCTTCCCCTGAACCTACCAACCAACATCCATAGTTTCTCTGAAGGTATGCATCGTGATTCTCAAGCTGCTTGGCCAGTCAAATTCTGTTCGCAATGCGTCATTAATCTTGGCAACACTGATATGCATCGCGAATCTGCCTATCACATCCCTTGGTGATTTCCCCCCCCAACAAGAGACGGCAACCGAACCAGGCGACAAAGACAAGCCTGAGAAGGAATCTGCCCCCAAAGACAACCCAGCCCAAGACAATGCTGGCAAAGACACCGCTGGCAAGG
>CAJXTM010000533.1 GCA_913061385.1 uncultured Rhodopirellula sp.
GATCAGCCTCGGTCTCGTGGGCTCGGAGATGTGTATAAGAGACAGATCCACGGCCCCAGCTCCAGGAGATTTGTGAAAGTGACGCACACTCTAGCCACGATTGTGGTGGCTAGGTTTGCAATGCAGAGGAAGCGCTGAGATTGCGGACCCGAATTGGCAATACGCTGCCACAGAATTCCAGTTTAGAACTGAAAACCTTTTTCTGGCCCATCTTTCGTCACAGTCAAGACCTCTGGCCCTTGCTCGGTCATCAGGATCGAGTGCTCGAACTGTGCTGAGGGGTGACCGTCTTTTGTTCGCACCGTCCAGCCGTCAACCTTGTCGCTTTTCGTATATCGCGATCCTCCATTGATCATTGGTTCAACGGTGAAACACATCCCTGGGTAGAGGCGATCGATGCGACTCTGGCGGTTTGGGAAGTGCGGGACCGAAGGATCAAGATGGAACTGACGCCCCAAACCATGGCCGACATATTCCCGAACGACGGAAAATCCACGACGGTGAGCTTCGGGGACAACGGTTTCGCCGATCACACTGACTCGGCACCCCGGCGTCAACGCGTCAATCGCAGCATAGAGACAGTCAAAGGCACATTGCGTTACGGCTCTCTTTTCTTCTGACACCTCGCCGATCAAGAAAGTTTCGCTTTGATCGCCGTGCCAACCTTCGACAATCGTCGTGATATCGACGTTAACGATGTCTCCATCCTTCAGCTCGTAACTGTCAGGAATCCCATGGCAGATCACATCGTTGATACTAGTGCAACAACTTTTGGGGTAATTCTGGTAGCCGAGTGTTGCAGGCTTGTGCCCCTGATCCAAAGTCCACTGGTGGACCAACGCATCGATGGAGAGCGTTGTGACGCCTGCTTTGACATGCGGTCGCAAGAAATCCATTAACTGGGCGTTGACCTTGCCGGCCCGGCGCATTGCTTCCTGATTGGCTTCGTTGAGAATCAACTTCTTCTGCTTCTTTAACATCACGGTCGAATTCTTTACTAATGTGAGCGGTCGGAAAGACCAGTTCTACCTACTCGCGAGACGAGAACCATCTCGCCATCGGAATTGAAACGCCGCCAACCACCGGTGAAAATTCCCGGGGCCCACTCTCGAAAGAAGCAGACTCAATTCGCGAACGTGCGCCAAGCCTGCCATTTGCAGCTCAAGGCGTTCTAAATACTTTGAAAAAGGGGCTCCGCCACTGCTAAGATGTTAACAATCGTGAGAACCGAGCGCAAGGACTTTGCCCCGCAATTCGTAAGGGTTGACGATTTTGCACGGTTGAGGGGTGGGTCTCTCGGGCCCTAACTTCCAGTCTCCTTGGAATTTCAGGCAGAAAGGCTTACGAAAACTGCCTAAATCTGCAGAACTCCCAGCTTGAACAGGGGTTCCAAGGCATATTAGGTTGCGGCGTCCTGTCCGCTTGACCCCCTGATGTGATTTCACGGCTGCCAACGCAAATTTTCAGATTACTATGGCGTCCGGGTATGTTAATTCTCTTCCGTAGCGGTTTTTTCAGCATGAAAACGACTTCAAAGCTCTTTTTCCTCAGTTTCCTGATGGCTGTGTTTTGCCCCCCCCCCGCCTTTGGCCAAGATGTGCCGGAGGCTGCCCCGGTGGCGGATGGCTCAGATTCCGCACCAGACACAGTGACTTCTGGCACCGACACCAAAGGCGACGACTCAGCTGCAGGCGACGACTCAGCTGCAGCCGAGGCGACAGAAAAGTCGGAAGCTCCGGCAGTTCCGGACAGCGGCTCATCTGAAGAAAGTGCGGACACCGAAATCACCACACCGAAATCGGAAGCCGACCCGGGTAACGCAGATGTCGATTCACCTAGTACCGAAACAATCAAGGACGCTCCTGCAACTCAAACATCTCGAGCCCCAACTCCTCCCGCGCTTCCGGCAACGATGCCCGCGACATCGAGAAACCTAGGAAAGTCCGGAGAACTAAGGTTCAACTTTTCAGGAGTGACTTGGCCGGCTGTGCTGGAATGGTTCGCCGATGAAGCCGACCTTGCCCTTCAATTGGACCAGATTCCAATCGGCAGTTGGACATTTGCCGACCCGACCCGCAAATACAGCGTTTCGGAAGCACTGGATGTCATTAACCTGGCCCTGCTGAAGCGTGGTTATTGCTTGGTTCGCAGGGGTCGAATGCTGCAAGTCATCGATCTCGAACAAGAAAACGCAGACAAGCTGATCAGCGAATTGGCTGAACTGGTGCGTCCCGAGCAACTCGAAGAGCGCGGAAAGAGTGACATTGTGAGTTGTGTGTTCCCACTGGGTAGCATGACGGCAGATTCCGCCAAAGAAGAACTGGCGTTGATGATCGGACCGTGGGGTCGACTTATCGTCTTGGACAGCGCTCGCCAGGTCAAAGTCACTGAGGCTGCAGACAAACTGATTGCGATCCGCGACTTGCTGAAACAGGCATCGACAGCTGATACTGACGTTGTCGAAATCATCCTAGAGCACCGTGCTGCCGACGAGATCCTTGAACTCGCGCGGCCACTACTTGGCCTTGAACCGGGTGAGAACTCGACCGAAGACATTCGAATCTCGGTCGGACTCTTTGGCGACCGACTTTACGCTGCGGGTTTGCCAGGAAAAACAGGCTTACTTGAGAAACTGGTCGAGAAAGCTGACCAACCACTCGCCTCTGCTGACTCAGAAGACGGCATGGAAGTCAGCAAGCCTGTCTTCCAAACTCACTCCGTACGGAGCGCTGACAGTGCCACTGTATTCGACGTCCTGCAAACGCTGCTGGCGGGGACCCCCGACGCACGCATCGCAATCGACCCCAAGACGAACGCGATTGTTGCTTGGGCACGCCCAGAGACACAAGAAGTGATCGTCAGATCGATCATTGAGATGGAAGGCTCGGGACAAGACTTCAAAGTGATTGACCTGCAAAGGCTCGATCCGGCCCAAGCATTACTGACCATCAATAAATTCTTTGGGATCACCGAAGAGGGTGGTGAAGGCCCAATCGTCGACGGTGACCCGACCACTGGCAAATTGTGGATTCGCGGTACGACTGATCAAATCACTCTCGTTGAAAAACTGCTTACTGAACTTGAGGGCAACGATTCCCTGGGTGCACTCAGCGAGAAAGTACGTATTCTGCCTTACACTGGTCGAGCTGCAGAGGAAGCACTGGGGCAAGTAGAAGCACTTTGGCCAGTCACTGGGCGTGCGAACAAAATACGTACCATTTCACCTTCGAGAACACGTTCAGGATACACACCGCGTAGCGACATGCCTCGCACTCGGGAGCGTTCTGACACCATCATCGAAGCGCCGGACGCTCGTTTTGTCCCCAAGCCAACCTCAGACGCTGGCCAGCACCGATTCGTCACTGAGCCCCTGAGCCCACAAATTGCTGCTCCCCTGACAACTGCGGTACAGGGCGGTAGCACACCCGAAGTTGCATCCCCGAGCGACGCCAAAGCAGTTCCTCAAACCACGATCAAAGTCGGTGGCGCCGACATTGTTGTTCAGTTCACCCCTGCTGGCATGATCATCGCCTCCGATGACACAGCAGCACTCGACGCCTTTCAGTCACTGATGGACTCGGTCGCATCACCATCGGCACTTGCTTCTGACCTGCCAACCATTATCTGGCTCAAGTACATCAAAGCCGATGTTGCAGCAGAGTTGATTTCAAGCGTTCTGGGTGGTGCTGAAAGTTCCATTTCTTCGGCAGTGGACTCGGTTGCAGGCGGATTAGGCGGCGGCATGCTAGGCCTGCTAGGTGGCCTTGGAGGTCTCGGCGGAGGTGGAGACACTTCGGCGACAAAATCAGTCCTCACGTCGACCGGTTCGGTAAACATTGTTCCTGATGCTCGCCTGAATGCCTTGATCGTTCAAGCGAACGCAATCGATCTTCAAATGATACAACTGATCCTAGAGAAGGTTGACATCGCAGAGAGTCCAGAGGACATCGAGATCGTTGCCAAACCCGCTTTGATTCCCGTCATTTATCAAGAGGCAGAAGACGTCGCAAACATTGTCAAATCGTTGCTAGGTGACCGTATCGCGGGTGCCCAAAGTTCGGGCGGCCGCGGCGGCGGCGGTGGACAACCCTCCCCTCAAGATTTCATTGCAGCACTTCGCGGTGGTGGACGCGGCGGACGTGGCGGTGGCGGTGACTCAGCCGCAAGTGAACGCTCCAAAATCAGCGTCGCGGTTGACGCAAAAAGCAACTCACTGGTCGCTGTCTCTTATACACATCTCCGAGCCCACGAGACCGAGGCTGA
>CAJXTM010000534.1 GCA_913061385.1 uncultured Rhodopirellula sp.
CAGCGTCAGATGTGTATAAGAGACAGAGCGTTTCCCGCGCCGCCAACGACAAACCGACAAGAGCAGCTAACACAAGAACAACATTCATCCCCAATTTCATTAATCAACTACCTCATAGAAGGTGTTTGGAATGCAAACCGTCTTCTCAGCAAAAGACAAGCCTACCATTGTGCTCAAATTTTCGAGTGTGTTGCAGATCGAAAACACAAAATGAGTTCGCAATGCGTCGGAAATACTTCCATCACCCGTTTCAACTCAAAACCAACGCTTGGATTCCCGGTCCTTGTTGAGTTTCTCCAGATTACTCCGATGATGTTTTAACCGCGCCAACATGTCCGCCAACTTTTCATTTAGCCCTTCGCGAGCCAACTCTGACACGTCAGGCTCATTCAATTGCCGCGTCAGATCCGCGATCCTCTGCTGATCTTGCATAATCCAGTTTTCGAGTTCTTCTGCACGAGTCGCGTAGACTTCTTGCATAGTCCAAGCCCCAACTTTTTTGAGATACGCATCTAAATCACGAACCATCTCGGCAGTCTTTCCCGGCAGTTCTTTAGTGAGGTCGTTCCTTTCCCCCATATCATTCACAACATTGAACAGCTTGAGCTCTCCCGAGTTGAGTTGCCGCATCAACTTGAAATCACCATTGCGGTATGCAGTGATTGGTGTGGTGTAGTGAGCCGGGAAATGAAACACAAATCCAGTATCCCGTTCCGCAAGTTGCCCCCGATTACCATTCTCCAAAACAGGACGCAGGCTAATGCCGTCCAAATCAACTGGAAGGGAGACGTTACTTCCCACAAGATCGTGCATCGTGGTGAGATAATCCCACTGTGCAACAGGTTTGTCACACTGTGAGTTTGCCGCGATCCCGGGACCAGCAACGATCATCGGGACTCGTAAACCACCCTCCCACATCTTTGCCTTTCCGCCCTGCAACGGAGCGTTACTTTGGCCACCCCCATTATCCGAAGAGAAGATAACGTAGGTATTATCCTTGAGCCCCTGGGCCTCAAGCTCATCGAGAACAGTTCCGATCGACGAATCCATATTTTCCATCATGGCGGCGTAATTGGCTTTTTCCCAAAGTGCTTGCAGTTTCTTGGGAATTGCATCAGCGTTGGTGTCAAATTTTGATATATCCGGTATCCCTCCTTGAATGTCGTGCTCGGTGGCAAGGAGACGGAGATATTTTTCACGCGTGCTTTTAAGAGATGTATTTCGGACATGCACGGCATAATGAGAGACCATCATGTAGAACGGCTTCCGATCTTTCCCGCGTTGGTCCAAAAACTGTTGAGCGGTTCTCGCCAAGCTGAAGACTCGCTTCGGATCATCAAGAGGAATGGGAGTTTTATACGCCGGCTCCCACCAATCTCCATGTGCGTTTCCATTGGGAGTTTTGTGATTGAAATCTGTCACGTCATAGCCATGCTCCTTGAACCAACGCATGGGTGTGCATCCTTTCCCAAAGAATGCGGTCACGTATTCATCATCAGCCTCTTTGATCATTTCCGCGATTGAGAGATTTTTGCCAAGGTCAATCTTTCTTTTATTCATCACCACATCGTGAATCGAGATACAACCTACTCTGGCAGTCGTTTTGCCATGCTGGATGCTTGCGCGGGATGAAGTGCAAACCGGTGATGGACAATACGCATTTGAAAAACGCATTCCTCTCGACGCTAATCGTTCAAGATTCGGGGTCTGATGAAGCTTGTGCGCTAGTTCAGGATGCCCCTTCATCATTGGGACACTCGTTTGCGTGTACCCCAAGTCATCGGCATAAATGATGACAAAATTCGGGGATTCCTCGGCATGAACGCGGGCAACCGCAAAGGTCACTGCAAGGGTAAGCAAAGAAAAAGTTAGCAATCTCATCTGTTGATCCTGTGAGTCTCAATATCAAAACGCAAAGAGAAGGCACCGGGAACGGTGCATCATCATTCACGTGTGTACTACTGCACTGACGACCTTCCGGTAAGTCAGTGATTCTCCGGAAAGATTCATTCGCCCGTGTAATCAACCCAGGTCGATCGCACATATTTCTCGGCGTCCTGTTTTGGTGCACTATCCCGCCAGGACGTATGCTTTGCCTGCCTTCGGCACCTTTCCTTGTTCATTTCATTCTTAAAAAGCTTCGCATTCAACTCCGTCAACAATGTTGCTTTTTGTTTTTCAAAATCGGCAGGATTTTGTGCTTTCAGAAGAGCGAGCTTTTTATGGAAGGCTTTTTTTGCGCTTTCTCCGAAATGATCCATGAGATCATAAAGAGCCTCACGAACTTGGGCGGTGGTACCACCGTCAACCTCTTTCACATAATTAGCGCGTACAGCGTCCATGGATTCTGCTCTGCCCGGCATTGCAGCAGCCAGATCGACTTGTTCCTGATAATCGGTCTTGATGTTGAACAGTTTAATCTCACCAGAATTGAGATGCCGCATCAACTTGTAATCACCAATGATGATCGAACTGATTGGCGGGTGATAATGACAGGTGTAATGATGAACGATGCCGGGTGCTGCGCGATTAACAATGCCGCTGTTTCCCTGGCTGAACACGTCACGCAGACTTCCTCCATCGACCCCATCGGGAAGCGGCGATTCACTACCACTCAAGTCGTGAAAAGTCGGCAGAAAATCCCATTGAACAATGGGGACATCACACTGTGCACCTGCTTGAATCATCGGACCGGAGATCACTGTGGGAACGCGGATACCACCTTCATAGAGCGAGCGTTTCCCTTCCTGTAGCGGACCATTGAATCGCCGTTTTTCACCATCCACTTCGCGCCGATCAGATTGTCCGCCGCCATTGTCGGATGTAAAAATAATGTAGGTATTCTCAAGCTGCCCCTGTTCCTCAAGTGCGTCCAGTAACGCAACCACATTCATATCCATCTCTTCAACCATGGCTGCATAGACGATTTCCCGATTGACACTTGATTTTTCTTCATCGATCTTCTCAACATCCCGCCCTTCTTGGATCCAACGTTTTTTATTACGTTCGATCGCTCCCCGGGTGGCCATGTGCGGGATGTGCGCGGCATAGTGTGAAACCATCAGGAAGAACGGTTGCTTTCCAGCATACTGATTGATAAATGCCACGGAGTCTTTCCTGAGGGAATGCAACCGCTTCGGATTGTCTTTCGGGAAAGGAGTTTTCTTTTTCACATCCCAATAAGAACCATGTCCGTTTCCATTTCCACCGGGCTCACCCGGCCCTTCGTCGGTAACGTCATAGCCAGCCTCATCGAACCGGCCCATGGTACTGCAACCTTTTCCAAACATGGCAGTGACGTAGCGTTTCCCAGACGCTTTTAGCATTTCGGCGATGGTCACTTCATCGTCATACCCATTTGGTCTTTGCACAGACGAAAGAACATCAAACACATTACGATATTGCATGCGTGCGGACGACTTTCCGAACTGAATACTCAAACGCGATCCAGTGCAGGTAGGCGTCGGTGCGTAGGCAGTGGAAAAGCGTGTACCGATGGCGGCAAGACGATCAAGACCGGGAGTTCTGATGAAACTGTTCCGTGTGGTTGGGTCATCGTCCATCATTTGGACAGAGGTATCGGCATACCCCAAGTCATCTGCATAAATCAGAATAAAGTTCGGGGCCCCTGCAAACAGTTGTTGCCCGCTGCAGGCAAGAAACGCAAACACGACAAGATGGTTCAACTTCATGGATAGGTTCGATCCTAAACTGTGCGGGAAAGGCATTTTATTTCGGTCCTCGATTCACGATGCTAATTGCGATCAGCGGTTCCACGTTGTTCATGCATTTGAATGAGCGCACGTGATCGAGCGAGTTGTCGATCCTGAAACTCTACATGGTTTCTGGAGACGTCCACCCTGAACGCCTTCTGTTTGTTGGTTGGGTCGCCCTGGAGATCAGCGGTCAGCTTTTCAAACCGTTTTCTGCCATTGGCGATCCATCCTCCCTCCAAGAGCCTCACGTAATTGCGACGAATCAGGGTTACGGTCTCGGCATTCACAGAATCCAAGTACTGGGAACGCTGGTTGTCCATTTTTTCAACCAACTCTGGCATGCTCGCTGACAGGTCATGTCGTTCACGAATGTCGCTTACGACATCGTACAACTCAACCTTCAGAGTATCGAGATTTTTCCTTAACTTGTAGTCACCCATGCGGACCACAGACTCAGGATCACCAGTGTGCCAAGGGAAATGAAAGACGAGAGGCTTGGTGTTGCGCCATACCTGTCTCTTATACACATCTGACGCTGCCGACGA
>CAJXTM010000535.1 GCA_913061385.1 uncultured Rhodopirellula sp.
TACGAGATCAGCCTCGGTCTCGTGGGCTCGGAGATGTGTATAAGAGACAGTAAGATTTCGTTGCAGGTCTCACCGCAGCAACACAACTATGTCTACGCCACCATCGAATTGCCCGGACGCAAAGGTGGTTTCTGGCGAAGTGATGACAATGGATCCAGCTGGACCAAAACCAACGACTTTGTCTCTGGGGGAACAGGCCCCCACTATTATCAGGAACTGTGGGCAGACCCGCATCGGTTTGGTGTGCTGTATCAGGCAAACAATTACTTCACGCGAAGTGAAGACAATGGAAATACATGGGTGAATATCGAAGGTCGCCACAAGCACGTCGATAATCATGCCGTTGCGTTTCATCCTACCGACAAAGATTTTCTGTTGGTGGGCTGCGACGGTGGCGTCTACCGATCTTATGATTACTGCAAGACTTGGCTGTTCTGCCCGAACCTGCCTTTGACGCAATTTTATAAGGTCGCGGTTGATTACGACTATCCGTTCTATCACATCGCAGGGGGCACTCAGGACAACAACTCGCAGTACGGTCCGTCACGTACCAGAAATGTGCAGGGAATTCGCAACAGCGACTGGCAGATCACGATTGGCGGCGACGGACACGACACCGCAATCGATCCCGAAGATCCCAATATCATTTACGCTGAATCACAGCAAGGATTTTTGAGGCGATTTGATCGGCGCACAGGCGAAAGCGTCCGTATTCAACCACAACCCGGACCGGATGAGGAATCCTTTCGCTTCAACTGGGACTCGCCCATTTTGATTAGTCCTCACGACAACAAACGACTGTACTTTGCGTCCCAGTTTCTGCACCGCAGTGATGATCGCGGTGACAGTTGGGGAAAAGTTTCACCCGATCTCTCGCGGAACCAGAATCGCTATCAGCTTCCCACGATGGGACGTGTCCAAAGCGTTGATGGTGCTTACGATTTGTACGCGATGAGCCAGTACGGCAATATCACTTCGGTTGATGAATCTCCACTCGTCGAAGGCTTGCTGTATGTCGGCACGGATGATGGGCTAATTCATGTCAGCGAAGATGGTGGCAAGAGTTGGAGAAAGACGGAACGTATTTTTGACGTGCCGGAATCTTTCTTCGTCAATGACATCAAAGCGGACCTTCATGATGCAAATACGGTTTACGCCTGCCTCGATGTTCACAAGGTCGGTGACTACCGCCCCTTGGTTGTTAAGAGTAGCGACAGAGGTCGCAGTTGGAAGTTGATGACTGGTGATTTGCCCAACAAGCATCTTTGCTGGCGTATTGTGCAGGATCATGTTGATCCTCAACTATTCTTTTTAGCCACTGAGTTTGGAATCTTCACGACGCTTGACGCGGGTCAGGAATGGCACAAGTTGGGCGGCGGTCTGCCCACAATTTCTTTCCGCGATTTAGAAATCCAGCGTCGCGAGGATGACCTTGTAGCGGCCTCTTTCGGACGCAGTTTTTATGTGCTTGATAACTACAGCCTGCTGCGCCATGTCACAGCTGATTCACTGGAAAATGATCTGCACCTGTATCCCGTCCGCCGAACCTTCTGGTACCTGCAGGAAAACAAACTTGGTGGCCGAAAGGGATATCAGGGTGACAGTCTCTATAACGCCGACAATCCAGATTATGGAGTGGTGATTGACTACCACGTAAAGCAGGGCTGGAAGAGTAAGGCCGCAAAACGGAAAGAACAGGAGGCCAAGGTCAATGACGCAGGGGGTGATGTGCCGACCGCAAGCTTTGCACAACTGCAAGCCGAGGAAGATGAAGTTCCCCCACGGCAATATCTGGACATTTCTGATGCTGCTGGCAACGTGGTCGCTCGACTTGACCTTGCGCTTAAAGAGGGCCTGCACAAGGTCGTTTGGAGCATGCGATACCAAGGTTTATTCTCACGTGGCTCAAGCCCAATCGTCGCGCCTGGAACGTATTCGGCACTGGCCTATCGCAGTGAAGGCGATTCAACGGTAGCGATTGGTAACAATATTGAGTTTGAGCTTGAAAGCATTATCTCACCCACCCTGCCGATCCGCGATCGAGATGACGTGATCAAACAGTTGAAACAGATGGGAGGTGTGGCCAATAGGGCGCAGTTAATGAATCGTCGATTGTCAGATCGTCTAAGCGATGTCAGCAGCTTGATCAGCCGTATCAAGGATCATCCCAGAGGAACAGCAAAATTGTTGAATGAGGCCCAAAAGCTACAGAAGGAACTGAAAACCTTTAATCGGATGCTCAATGGTAATGAGTTGGCAGATGGACGTTGGGCGATGACCAAGCCGGGAATCAGCCGACGCATCAGTAATGCGATCTACAGTGCAGCATCAGGGACCTATGGGCCCACAAAGACGGCGCTGGAGCAGTTCAAAATCGGCAAGCGGCAATTTGAAAAGATGGAACCAAAGCTCAAGAAGCTACTCGATCAGGAATTCAAATCGCTGCAGACGGCCATCGATGCCGCACAGATTCCGCGAATTGAGATCGAACTTGATTCAGGAGAAGATGAGGATTAGCAGATTTGTTTTACCACAAATAAGGGCCAATGAATCTCTTGATTGGTAGAAAATTCAACGGCGATCATCTGATTGACGTGTTGATCGATCTTTTTGCGATTCGCGGCGTTCCAACATTGATTTGGAGCGACAATGGGCCATCGCTCGCCCCGCGGCGTGTTCGCGGGTTTCGGGAATCGATCGATGTGTGTGTATCCTACATCGAACCTCGCAGTCCTCGGCAGGACGGGCTCGTTGATAGCTTCGGCAACCGTTTCCGCGATGAGTGCCTGAACGGTGAGAAGTTTGCGACAGTGCAGGAATCACGCGTTTTCTTCGAGCACCGAAGGCAGACTTACGATGGCCAGCGGCCTCATGGTTCGCTCGCCGGTACTACCCCGCCGCCTTCGCGACACACCGAGCCCGAATCAACTACCCTGACCTGCTCCAGAAAAACTGATCCAAGCAAAGTGAGAAAATCGGATTTAACTCGGGTCGGCATTTCTCAGGAGAAACCGCCAATGAAGAAGTCCAAATTGACAGATCAGCAGATTCCCTTCGCGCTCAAACAGGCCGAGCCCGGAACACAGATCGAAGAGGTCTGCGGCAAGCTTGGCATCAGTCAGCAAACCTTTTCTCGTTGGAAGAAAAAGTTCGCGGGGCTTGGAACCGAAGAGTTCCGACGCTTGAAGCAACTTGAGGAGGAGAACAAGCGTTTAAAATCGTTGTTTGCCGATCCGAGTCTGGACAAGTAGATTTTGCAGGATGTTTTGTCAAAAAACCGCCCGCAGACTTGACACCTTGAACAAATCCTGCCGGGCCGGTGTCGTCTATCCGAGGTTCTTTTCGGTCTTGATTTGTCGTGCAAAGCGACCGAGTTTTTTTTCCCGAACTCGTTGATATTCACAGCGAAACAAATCTCCGACCGATACCAACCGTCTCGGAGTTGCGGCTCGTTGAACGTTCCACCGCGTCCGAGGAACTCGTTAAGCGAACGTTGGGGGATGATCGGCGTCGCTTCGCTGAGATGGGCCTCGAGACGTCCTTACGCGATTTCTCGTCGAACTGCCAGTTCACTAGTGCCGGCGAGTTCAGCGACGTCGGAGGGCGAGAGAAAACCGGCCGCGAGTCGTAACGGTTGTGTTCGTTTCTCATCGGGAAGGTATCTCGGCTTAACTCGCCGACTCTGATCGCTGGCAAATTTGAATATCTCTTTCGGCGTGACCATTGATTACAACTTTCGTGATTTCGAGTCCGTGATATCTTATTTGCTCGAACCGTTTACGACCGCAGTCCGAACACGTCGTGTAGTATTCCTGAACCGTGACGTTCCCCGTAAAGAACCTCGTCGCTGCTCTCTGCTTTCCGGTTCGGTGTGACGAACCGCACTCCAAGCATCTCGGCGATTCGCTGTTAACAAAATCAGTCACGGTTACCTCGGTTGGTTTGCTCGAGCCATCAAGCTAGAGGACCGAAATCGCTTTACAATTCGACCGTACGACAGTTGTATCGTTCTGACGACTTAGATGAAAATAGTTGGACGAAAGCGAACCGGAGTCGACACAAGCTTTCTATCTTGCCTATCCTGAATCTCTCAACTCGTGATGTTTTTCCATCGGGGTGAGGAGATAAAAGTCGCCAGAAAGTACCTACCCGTTTGCTCGCGGTCGTTCGAACTCGAGCGACGTAGAGAGAAGCGGTTCATTGGCTTCTCTACATCAAGCTTCTCTACATCAAGCTTCTCTACATCAAGCTTCTCTAC
>CAJXTM010000536.1 GCA_913061385.1 uncultured Rhodopirellula sp.
CGAGATCAGCCTCGGTCTCGTGGGCTCGGAGATGTGTATAAGAGACAGCTGCCACTACGTGCAATCACAACACCGGTGAACACCTGGACGCGTTCCTTAGTACCTTCCAGAATCTTCAGGTGCACATCGACGGTGTCACCAATCTCAAATTCGGGTGGGTTCTCTTTCAGGGAGGTCTTTTCGACCAGATCCATGATAGCTTGGGACATATCAGTTACTCACTCTTAGGGTTCGATGTATTGGTTAGATCTTGTTTGTTGAATGTCTCGTCGTCATTCGCTAGCAAATCGCTTCTTCTTTCCATGGTGCGCAGTCGGCTTTGATCTGCTCTCCATTTTGCGATTGCTCCGTGATCTCCGCCCAGAAGGACATCGGGCACGGTATGGCCTCGAAACTCTCTTGGTCTTGTGTATTGTGGAAATTCGAGTATCCGGTTGCCCCGGCTAAACGAATCATCAATGTTACTCTGCTCATCTCCGAGGACACCAGGCAAAAGCCTGACGACCGCGTCGATCAATACCATCGCTGCAACTTCGCCTCCATTCAAGACGAAATCTCCAATGCTGATCTCCTCGGGCTGCAGAATATCTACAACCCGCTGGTCAAATCCCTCATAACGACCACAAAGTACGATAACTCGCTCGCCGGTCGCAAAGTTCTCTGCCATCGGCTGGTTGAGTGTTTTCCCCTGGGGGGTCAGTAGCACTCTTCTGGCCGGTCGCGAATCCATGGCTTCAACTGCTTCGACACAGTTGATCGTGGGTTCTACTTGTATCAGCATCCCCGGGCCTCCACCAAACGGCTTGTCATCGACAGGTCGGTGAGGAGTCTCGGGAGCCCAGTCTCGCAGGTTGTGCTGCTCGATTTGGACCAGATCTCGCTGGATTGCCTTTGCCAGAATCCCCTGGGTCAGGTATCCATCGAAGATCGAAGGAAACAGCGTGATGATGTCAAAACGCATGGTTTGTTGCTTGGATCAGTGAAGTAACACAATGAAGTCTGTGACGATGATGTTCCCAGTGAACATCGGTTGTGACAGCCCACTTATCCCGCCGCACCAAGCGTTCCTAAATCACTCGCTGGCGGTTTCCTCAGACGAAGCTTCTTCTGCTGCGGGTTCGGCTGCTTCCGCTTCAGGTGCTGCTTCAGCTTTCACTTCCTCTTCTTGCTTTTTGGCTGGTTTCACGGGCGCTGGAGCAGGCGTGTAATCTTTTCGCTTGCTCAAGCGGTCCATGGCTGCCTGCTGGGCTTCCAGATGGCTGCCATTGGTTCCGTACTTTTTGATAAGTGTTGCCACCTTATCACTGGGTTGAGCACCAACGCTGAGCCAATAGTCAATACGTTCAGTTTTGAGCGTGACACGTGCATCTGTTTCAGGGCACATGGGATCATAAGTTCCCAGTTCCTCAATGACACGACCATCACGTGGGCTGCGTTTGTCCATCGCACAAACTCGGAAAAACGGACGATGGGTTCTTCCCATCTTTTTCATTCTAATACGGACTGCCATACGGCTTTTGCTCCAAAGGGTTGGTAATCAATTTCCAGTTTGACTTCCTGAGATTAAAGATCAATTCTTCGAAGCGAAGTTTTCATCTTCAATGTCGGGTCGATGCCGGTACATCCGGCAATAGGATTCGTTTTGAACGCTGCTATCGCTTTCTCTTCATCTTGCGTTTTAGCTTATCGCGTTCTTTTTTCTGTTTGGCTCGTTCGGAGGCACTCAAGCGTTTGCCTGTTCCCTTCTTGACCTTCATTCCCTGCATGCTCGGGTCATTCATCGCCCCGCTTGCTTGTAACTGTTGCATCATCTTCATGCGGTCACCGGCACCTTTGCCAGCCATGCCCTGCATGAGAGGTTTCATCACGTCGAATTGTTTGATGAGTTGTGAAACCACCGGTGTTTGAACACCAGCACCGGTAGCAATTCTCGTGCGGCGTTGTGCGTCGATTAACTTTGGATTTCTACGTTCTTCCATCGTCATGCTGTTGATAGCACCGATGGTCTGGCGGATTCCGCCCGCTGCCTCGTCACTCTCAAGCACGTCTTTGAATTGCCCCATGCCCGGCATCAAGCCCATCATCTTACCCATCAGGCCAGGCTTGGCGACCTTCTCCATCATCGTCTTGAAATCGTCGAGTGTGAAATCGCCCGAAGCCATTTTGGCTTCCAATTCCTCACGTTCTTTCTCATCGACGATACGGTGAGCCTCTCGTGCCGCAGCAACCATGTCACCCATATCAAGGATGCGACCGGCCATCCCTTCGGGTCGGAATGGTTCGAGCGCATCGAAGTGCTCACCCGTGCCGATGAATTTGATGGGAACACCGGTGACTTGCTTGACTGACAGCAATGCACCACCACGTGCATCACCGTCGAGCTTTGTCATTATGACACCATCAAGTTCCAATGCTTCATTGAAAGCACCGGCGCTATTGACTGCATCCTGACCGGTCATGCCGTCAACAACCAAATAAACTTGGTCCGGGCTGACGCGTTTGTCGATGCGTTGGAGTTCCGCCATCAACTCTTCATCAATCGCGAGACGTCCAGCCGTATCGAGGATCACGACACGCGCGTCTTCGGCTTTCGCCTTAGCGACACCAGCTTGGCAAACCTTGACCGGGTTTTTATTTTCTTTATCGCTGTAAACCGGCACGCCCAGATGATCGCCGATCACGTGCAGTTGATCGATCGCAGCTGGGCGCTGAAGGTCAGCTGCGACCAATAACGGTTTGATGTTCTCTTCTTTCAGTAGCTGCGCGAGCTTACCGCAAGTTGTTGTCTTACCACTCCCCTGCAGACCGCAGAGCATGATGATCGTGGGGCCGTCCTTCTTGAGGTGCAAAGAGGGATCGACAGGGCCAAGGATTGATACCAGTTCGCTGTGAACGATACTGACCAATTCCTCGTCTGGCCGCAGGCTCAATAGCACCCGTTTGCCCAACGCACGCTCAGATACCTGAGCCATGAAGTCCTGAACGACTTGATAGCTGACGTCAGCCTCGAGCATTGCCTTTTGGACAATCTCAAGCCCTTCACGCATATTACCTTCGGTCAGCTTGCCCTTACCGGACAAACTCTTGAAAGCCGACTGCAGACCGTCAGAGAGGGACTCAAACACGAAGATTCAACACGAAACTGGGGGACCAAAGCATGGGTGGCAGATGCCACAGGAGGACCACTGAACAGAAAAACATCCACGTCATAACGGCGTGGTGTGGTCCGTCAACGCGATAGTTTACGCTTGCAGGGCTCGCTTTGTAAATGGAGTCCATGGGCCTAATTCCATAGCAATTAGTAGGTTTATTGGTCTGAACTCAGCGCCGACAGGACCAATCCGTGTAATTTGCCATTCGTTCCCACCCCGTCACCGCCTCGCGTCGTGGCATTTCCGGCCCAATCCGAGAATTTACCGCCGGCTTCCGAGACAATAGGCAGGATCGCGGCTACGTCCCAGGCGTTGCATTCTGGATCGACCATCACATCGGCTTTTCCCGTAGCCACCATCAGATATCCGTAGCCATCGCCCCAACTACGCGTCAGCCACGCTGCTTTTTCAAGCTTTTTGTACTTGTCTGCAGCATCTCGGGCGTCAAACGAGTCGACTTGGCTGGTTACGAAAACTGCTTCACTGAGGTCGGCTTTTCCAGAAACAGCCGTTCGTCTCCATTCGGCTGCATCAGATTGACGATGCCAACACCCCCGTCCCAGGCAAGCAGCTACCATTTCATTCATCGCAGGAACGAAAATGATTCCGGCCAGCGGTTCTCCCTCATGTTCTAAAGCCAGGAGAGTGGAATAAAGGGGAACCCCGCAAACGAATGATTTTGTGCCATCAATGGGGTCAACGACCCAGCGGTAAGGTGAGGTCCCCGCCTGCTCCGAGAATTCTTCCCCCTGAATCGTATCGTTCGGGAATCGTGTGCCGATTTCTCGTCGAACCAGCTGTTCCGCTTCACGGTCCGCCACGGTGACCGGAGACTCGTCTGCTTTTGCATCAATGATCAAGTCAGCACGACGAAAGTAGTTCAGGGTGTGTTTTCCTGCTGCCTGAGCGACTTCGATCATGGCAACCAAGCGGCCTTCGTGTTCAGACCCCCAAAACTGAGGACCATCATTGCTGGCATTTCCTTTGTTCACGACTAGTTCTTTCGAGGGGTTTGGTTTTTGTGAGCCTGACTGTATCGGTGCATCTGCGAGTTGATTCCCGATTTACTAGCCACCTGGGAGCGGATCTGTAT
>CAJXTM010000537.1 GCA_913061385.1 uncultured Rhodopirellula sp.
GAGATCAGCCTCGGTCTCGTGGGCTCGGAGATGTGTATAAGAGACAGACTCAGGACAATCCCCTGTGGGTGGTCGTGTTGTTCAATGCCTCTGAGTTGCGTGAGGCTCGATGGCGGATGGCCAGCTTTCCTTTGCTGACGGGGTTCTCGACCATTATTTTGTTGACCTCAGTGACGTTGTTGTTCGCAAGCAGGTTGGTGCGACGACTGTCCACATTACAACAGTGTGTCGGGCGGATTTCCACCGGTGAGTTCAACGCGATTGTTCCCACTGGTGCCAATGATGAGGTTGGCAGGCTTGGAGTTGCTGTCACTCGCATGAGCAGGCAACTTTTCAAGATGCAGGAGACTTTGCAAAGGCAACAGGGGGAAAAACTACTCCATCAGGTTGCGGGGGGGCTTGCTCATCAATTACGGAATAGTCTCACAGGTGCAAGGATGGCGATCGAGTTGCACCAGCAGAAATGCGAGCTGTCCGATGATAGTCTGGGTGTTGCGGTAAATCAACTTGAGCACACTGAAACTCACGTGCGAAGGCTGCTGACGGTCGCTGCTGGCAGAGAAGAGCAAAATACACCAGAGAACGCGTTGGCGTGCCTTGAGGATTCAATGCGAACCCTAATGGCAACCGCGAAACATCTCAGGGTCGAGCTTGATTCGACGTTTGCGTCAGAATTGGGCGAGGTCATTGTCTGCGATGGTCCGAGTTTACAGGCGGCCTTTTCGAATCTTGTGCTCAATGCCATGCACGAGGGAAGCCGAGTATCAGTGGAGTGCGTGATGGTGCAACCGCCGGCCGACAGGGGAACTCAGACGCAGCAAATGCAAGCGGACTGCGATTCGCAGAACACAGCACAGGCGGCCGATGCCTCTGCTGTGGGATCGCTTTGGCCCGGCCATGCTGTCTTGACTGTGTCTGACAACGGGGCGGGGCCTCCCCCGGATGTAGCCAAAGAGATTTTTGAGCCGTTTGTAACCTCCAAGCCCGAGGGGCTCGGTTTGGGGCTTCCCTTGGTTGCTAGGTGTGCACGCCGCTTGGATGGTGAGATTCAATGGGATCGCGTTGAACAACAAACGAGATTCTGTCTGACGTTTCGGGTAACGATACCCACTGAAAAACACGACCGGATTCAGAGTTCCAGCCAATGAATAAGTTACCGAAATGTACAATCCTGGTGGTGGATGATGAACCGTCGATTTGTTGGGGATTTGAACGTTTGCTTTCTGACTTGGGGCACAAGGTTCTGACTGCTTCCTCGGCAGAGGAAGGCTTAGAAAAAGCGGCGGCTGAGCAAATTGACCTATTGCTGCTCGATGTTCGTTTGCCAGGGGAAGATGGGATCAGTGCACTGCCACGCTTTCGCCATGCCATCGGAGATGCGCCGGTTGTTGTTATGACCGCCTTCGGCGATTTGGAGACCGCAGTGGCTGCAATTCATGGCGGTGCCAGTGACTATTTAACCAAGCCATTCAAGCTAGAAGATGCCTCGCGAGTTTGTCAAGCAATGTTGCGGCAAGGGCAACAAAAACAACTACAGGACTTTGACACAACCGAGCAGGGACCTGTGGATGCCGCGGTACTGGTTGGTCGTTCGGCCGCCATGCAGCAGGTTTTTCGGCGAATTGCATTGGTCGCGGATAGTGAATTGTCGGTTCTAATCACCGGCGAAACCGGCACGGGAAAAGAACTCGTTGCTGCCGCGATACATCGACATAGCCGTCGACACAGTGCCTCGTATGTTGCCATTGCCCCCGTGTCACTAAGCGAGTCGGTGGTTGAAAGCGAGTTGTTTGGGCATGTCAAAGGCGCATTCACGGGCGCGGCTGAGACGCGGAAAGGCCTGTTTGAGTTGGCTGATGGCGGAACTGTACTGCTGGATGAAATCGGTGATCTTCCCATGGCCACACAGGTCAAGTTGTTGCGTGTGATTGAGCAGGGGGAGTTTACTGCGGTTGGGGACCTTCGAGCGAGGAAGTGCGATGTTCGCGTGATCGCGGCAACCAATCGTGATCTAAGGCAAGGGGTCGATGAAAGCACGTTTCGTGAAGACTTGTTGTATCGATTGAGTGCCGTTGCAATCGAGCTGCCGCCTTTGCGTAAACGAAGAGACGATATACCGATTCTTTGTGAGTACTTTCTGCGGCGTCTCGGCTACCCATCGGTAGCAACCGCTATTTCAGGTGCGTTGATGCAGCAATTGCAGGGTCGCGACTGGTTTGGAAATGTGCGTGAGCTTCGAAACGCGGTGGAGCACGCATCGGTAATGGCACGTGGTCGTGTGTTTGAGTTGGCAGATTTTCCGGTCCCACAACAACGGAGCCGATCCGCTGGGGGGGACGACGCACAGGCTCTTGACGCCTTGGTTGAACAATGGACACGCGATCAATTATCGACCGTCGGTATTGCATCCCTGACAGATTTGCACGATCGTCTCATCAATGCCACTGAACCCGCGCTTTTGCGGGTTGTTTTGGAACATACGGCTGGCAATCGTGCGGCAGCGGCTCAGTTACTGGGAATGCATCGGGGTACGCTAAGGGACAGGCTTAAGCGATATGAATCGGACTCAGGCGAGTAGGCTGATTCCGACGCTTGATTTACTCAGCCTTCCAGCTGACTCTCGCTGGTTTCTTCTGCGAAAAACCCACGATTTTCAAGTCTGCCGTTCCTGCCACTTGCGCTCCATCTTCCATGCTGGCTTTGTTGAGTTGCACAGAACCACTGATGAGCTTTATCGCGCCCGGATTGATTGAGAGCATCGTGAAGAAAGCGATCATGCTACCTTCGATCAAAACGCCGTTGACAGGAACTTCATCTTTTGAGGGATGGAAGTCCTCCGGTTTCACTTTCGCAATGAACGTGAGCGTTTGATTGTCACTCTTGCGAACCCCTGTAAAGATGATTGTTGGTGGACGGATTCCATCTCGAGCTTGATCATTGAGGTGATCGCTCAGTTTGGTTGTTACGCCCATGCTGGAGAAAATGATGTCTTGGTCGGTCAACGTGACTTCAGCGTTCGTTTCGCCTTGTGATTCAAGATTCGATGGCGACTTTCGGGTCCACGTGGCAGCGAAGCTACCTTTCAGTTCACCATGCTGAATTACGAGTCCTGGAATGCGGGGCCCCACGTCTACAGCGATCGGCCATTGGGTCAACTTTTTCTCAATCGCAGCACGACGAGTTCTTATGAAACCACGGACTCGGTCAACTCCGCCATTGAATCGACGCTCGCTCAATACTTCGCCTGACAACATCTGCTCCACTCGGGTGACCTCGTCTAGCAATGCCTCTTCATTCCACTGCGTTTCCAAAATCTCATTTAATGTTGCCAGATATCGTTCGCGTATCTTTGGAAGATGATAAAGACGATTCGCGAGTGCGCCATTCGTGTGCACTGCTGGGTTCTTAATGGGGTCGATGATACGAGGCACGTAGGTTGTGAACGCTGAATCTACACCCCACGGCATGAAACAGAGACGCGAATCTTCGGGATTCTCGTAAATGAAGAAGTTGTTCTGGTTATGCGTGTATCCGTCCCAGAAGCCAATCAGACTTTCGATCGCCCAGAATCGAATGAACGAGTCAATGTTCACGATCGACTCCAGTTCCTTGAGGTCGGTATCGGTGTTCTCGAGTGCCTTGCTCAGCTTATCGATTCCGGTAGCCTTGCCGCGTTTACTTTTGTATTCGAACCTTTGTTTTGCGGAAGGCAGCACATCGGCAAGAGTTCCCTCAGCTAGTAAACCTGTGCCGTCTCCAAAGGCTCGCTGCAACATGGGTGGTTTCACTGACTCGACATTTGAATAAATTCCAAGTGAGTCACCGTTCACGGATACCTTGGCGAAACTGCAGCGGGGAGCGGGCACGCCGCTGTTGGCAAAAGCTTTGTAGGACAGGTACTGGCTTAGTTTCGAGTCGTCCTGTTTGTTGTTATTAAGCGTCAGGCGACGGATTTCACCAAATGGCGTCTGATCTTTGTATTTATCAAAGCGGATTTTTAATGAAGGTCGACGTTCGTCGAGTGAGCCCAAAAATCCCTTCTTTCGGATTCCGACATTCGTAATCGTGGTTCCATTAATCGTGATGTCGGCTTTGATGTATTTAAAGGGAGACTCAGCTGGTTCACTTGCCAGCAGAGATGTGAAAAAATCTCTCGACTGCTTCCGCATTTTATCCCAGTCCGCAGGATCGACCTTGATCTCTACATCCAAAATGCGAGTTGTATCGAAAAGCTGGTCAGGA
>CAJXTM010000538.1 GCA_913061385.1 uncultured Rhodopirellula sp.
CTGACCAAGAGGCTCTACTGACCAAGAGGCTCTACTGACCAAGAGGCTCTACTGAAAGCCTGTCTATAGCGGCCCTGCACAACTGTTCGGCCATTCATTTGTATTGCTAGGCAGTCGCATGTATTGCGTAGGCAGTCGTAGCGGATCAACCATAGCGACGAAACGCATCTGCTGACTTCATTTTCTCAGCTTTGATTCGCCCACCTGAGATTTTTTCACCTGCAGGATCCACATAGACACGTCCGCTTCGTTTGATCTGCGGATCAACATTCAAAACATGAATATTGAAGATGAAACCCGGGCCACTGGTCGCCTTGAACCAATGCACGTTGTCTTTGTGATCAGAAACTGTCGAATATTCACCACGCCCAAATCGACGATCAATGGTGGGTCTAATAATCATGTGATCGTCTGTCTCATCAAGACGATCATAATGCTTACCTTCAAAATCCCCTTGCAAGATAAGAAAGGATGTCGCCATATTGTTGTGACCGTGCGGCACCACTGATCTTCCTTTGCGAAGTGCAAACATCTGGTGTCCGAACACGAGATCGGTGGGCAACCCCTCTACCTTGGGAAAGGTTGCACGAAACGACTTTTCACCGCGGTCTCGAAACTGGACCGTTTTGATCAGTTTTTCAAAATCTACAAACGACAAAAATTCAGCTAGATTCACCTGCGAAAACAATTGCTCAACCTGTGTCTGCCATTCTGCCTGCTTGAGTTCCTGCCCCTTCAAATCGACGCTCAGCCGATTCACATCCGCGAGCCACTTTGCAGCAATCGGCTTAACGGTTTCTGCGATGGCACCCGATGCCATCACCGTTTCCAACATCGAATACGTCAGCAAGGACCCAAGAACCTGTTTACCAAAACCGCGACGGTCCTCAGTTTTTTGTTCCTGCATGGAAATTCTCAATTTTGAAAGAGGGACTCGTAATGCTGCGAATAGCAGAGAATCAGATTATAGATAAAAACGCCGGACGGTTCACCGCAGATCATGCCCCACAGGGGGGCAAAATGCAATTTATACGGCGACCTCACGCACAGCTCACTGCGACAAAAACTCAGCATTCAAGACAGAAGCCTCGCTCCCCAGCATCCAGACCGAAGCGTTTTCCCTGATCATCGATTGTTCGTTGTGTAACCAAGAGGGCTCTGGGTGGCCAAATCCGGACTCAGCGGCCTACAGAGTTCGAAAACAGGACGACGGCAATTGCCGTGAACCCACTTAAGAATCCTCAATCATCGTGAATTCACTGGCCGGTTACGCTAGAATCAGGGTTACCTCGTTTGAGTTCTGAACGCGTCACTGCAAGAAGAAACGCGTTGTGCGTTCTCTGTCCAAATTTTTGCTCACTTTGTGCAAGACGGATGTCGAATCCGTCTATAAGTTATAAAATACTGGCGTCACTTTGGTTTAGGTAGACGCGTTCCCGCCTGCTGAATTCCGCAAACTCTCATCTTGATCCCACCATGCCAAGTGTCGTCATGCGTCTCCATCTCGCCTTGCTTTGCTTCTTCATCACCATCAGTGCAGTGCATGCCGCTGATGTGGTGAATTTCAATCGTGACATCAAGCCTATCCTGTCGGACAAGTGCTATGCGTGTCACGGTCCAGACGAAGGGCAACGCCAAGGTGGCAGCGGTGAGGGCCTTCGCTTTGACATTGAAACAAACGCAAAATCTGACCTTGGTGGATATGCCGCGATCGTGCCCGGCAAACTAGACGATAGCGAACTGGTGCGAAGAATTCTCTCGGATGATCCTGACGAAGTCATGCCGCCACCTGAACACAACAAAAATCTCACACCAACAGAAATCGCACGACTTAAGAATTGGATTTCGCAGGGGGCACAGTGGTCGGGCCACTGGGCATACGAACCACTGAACAGTTCTGTTGAACGCACCGGTAATTGGATTGACGAACTGGTTCAGAGGCAACTTTCCTCTGATGGAATCAGTGCCTCAGCAAAAGCCGAAGACCACATTCTGACGAGACGCCTATTCTTTGATCTCGTCGGATTGCCTCCATCCAAAGGGGAACTCGACGCATTTCTCAAAGACACCTCGAAAGATGCATGGGAACAACAGATTGATCGACTGCTGGCCTCTCCACATTTTGGTGAGCGAATGGCAATCTACTGGCTCGACTTGGTGCGTTATGCCGACACTGTCGGATACCACGGCGACCAAGACGTAAGCGTCTCTCCGTTTCGTGACTACATCATCAACGCATTCAATTCCAACATGCCGTTTGACCAGTTCACTCGCGAGCAATTGGCAGGAGATCTGCTCACCAACCCGACCCAGCCCCAACTAATTGCCTCGGGCTACAACAAGCTTGGAATGATGTCTGCGGAAGGTGGTGCCCAACCCAAGGAGTACCTGACCAAGTATGCGTCAGATCGCGTCCGCACCGCCTCCACGGTGTGGCTTGGGTCAACGCTGGGCTGTGCGGAGTGTCACGATCACAAGTTTGATCCGTTCACACAAAAAGACTTTTATCAGTTCGCATCATTCTTTGCTGACATCAAGGAACGTGGATTGTACGCGGGAGCTAATCGCGACGGGGCATGGGGGCCATCGGTCAAAGTTGCCGATGACGAATTGGCTGGCCTGCTCAAAGCGATTGACAGTCGACTTGCCGAAATGCAAGACACCTACGAATCAACGGATGTCAGTCAACCCTTTGAGCAGTGGGTAACCGAACAGCAAACGGCAAACACCACGTGGAAACCCATGGTACCGTCAGCACTGTCTGCTTTGCATGAAACCAAGCTGGTTGCCCAGCCAGATCACTCGATCCTTGCATCCGGGCCGGGGAACGAGACCAACACCTACCGTGTGACGCTGAAAGATCAGGCCGAGAAACTGAACGGTATTCGCATCGAGGTTCTGCCGCATGACTCGCTGCCCAAAAAAGGTCCCGGCCGCGCAGGAAATGGAAATTTTGTCATCAGTGAAGTAAAAGTTCACTCGATCGACGCGGATGGCAAACGCACCCCACTGAAACTCGCCAACGCGAAGGCATCATTTGAGCAGGCTGACGGAAACACCAATCCCTACAAGGGCTGGAAGGCCATCGCCGCAATCGATGGTGACAGCAAAGGTGCAACTTGGGGCTGGGCGGTCATGCCTCAATCCGGGAAACCCAATTCGTGGATCGCAGAGTTTGAGACTCCTCTAAAGCCAGAATCGCCCATCAGTCTTTTGGTAGAAATTGACCAGAACCACACAAATCCGGGTCACACGCTGGGCTGTTTTCGATTATCAGGCACCAGTGGCAAAGTCACATTAGATCCCAAGCTGGAACATCCAGCCGACATTCAAGCCGTCCTTGCCATCGCCGCTGAAAAACGCAGTGATGCGCAGATCGCGAAGTTACTTTCCCACTATCGTACAATCAGCCCGCAACTGGCTAATATTCGCAGCAAGATCGAGGCCACCAAAAAGGAGCGAACCAATACGGAAAATGCACACACAAGAAGTTCGTTGATCACCCAAGTCGTCGCCCCACGCGAAATGCGTGTTCTTCCACGCGGTAACTGGATGGACATGAGTGGTGAAGTCGTCACGCCCAACGTTCCCCATTTCTTGCCCCAGATTGAAGCCAAGGACGAGCGCATCAATCGCCTGGATCTAGCAAATTGGCTGACCGCGAAAGACAACCCGATCACAGCCCGAGTTTTTGTCAATCGTCTTTGGAAACTGTTCTTCGGAACGGGCTTGAGCAAAGTCCTCGACGACATTGGTTCACAAGGTGAGTATCCTTCGCACCCCCAACTGATTGATGCTCTGGCACAAGAATTCATCGACAGCGACTGGAACATCAAACACATGGTGCGACTGATTGTGGCCTCCCAAACTTACCAACAGTCATCGTTGCCGCGCCCTGAATTGGTCGAGACGGACCCTTTTAATCGGTTACTTGCACGGCAATCCAGGTACCGTTTAGATGCAGAACTGATTCGCGACAATGCACTTGCGGTCAGTGGTCTGCTGGTCGACGAAATTGGGGGCCGAAGCGTGAAACCTTATCAACCCGCTGGCCTCTTAAGGCACTTAAATTTCCCCCGACGGACCTACAAGCAGGACACCGGAAATGAGCAGTACCGCCGTGGTGTCTACACCCACTGGCAACGCCAGTTCCTGCATCCCGCCATGAAGTCATTTGACGCGCCCGCACGCGAAGCTGTCTCTTATACACATCTCCGAGCCCACGAGACCGAGGCTGA
>CAJXTM010000539.1 GCA_913061385.1 uncultured Rhodopirellula sp.
TCTACACGTAAGGAGTCGTCGGCAGCGTCAGATGTGTATAAGAGACAGCTGCTTCACGATGAAGCGTATCATTACCATTCCAAGATGATTTTGAAAGATGCCAAAGTGGGTGGTGCGTGGGCTTGGCACCAAGACTATGGCTACTGGTATCAAAATGGCTTACTGTTCCCTGACTTGTGCAGTGTGATGATCGCTGTCGATACAGCAACCGAACAAAATGGTTGCCTCCAGGTGCTGCAGGGATCACACCGCATGGGCCGAGTGAATCATATACTCTCGGGTGACCAAGCGGGTGCGGACATTGAACGTGTTGAGCATGCAAAAAAAGCATTCCCCCGGGTCCACTGCACAATGACAGCAGGAGACGCCCTGTTTTTCCATCCCAATCTGCTGCATTCCTCAGCAGCCAATCGTTCCGACGATCCGCGTTGGGCGCTGATATGCTGCTACAACGCACGCAACAACAACCCGTACCAAGAATCTCACCATCCATCTTATACCAAGCTGAATAAGGTTGACGACGAAATGATCATCCGCGTAGGGCAAAACGATGCACAACGAGCCCGAGTTGACTTTGCCAATTTGGACTCTGATGACCGCAGTGCCACCAGTCTGCCTGAAGACCCGAATCAATAGCTAAGCAAGCCAGTATTTGCTTTGACCAACCCGGCCTTTTCCCCACTGCAGTAAACAGTCCTTGGCATCCGTCCTGCATCCTCCGCAACTGAAAACGGGATTTTTCAATGAAACTAGGAATCATCAACAGCGCATTCCAGCAGGCGGGCATCGACACGCAAACTGGGCTGGAGCACATTGCCCGAATCGGTTTCGACTGTGTTGATATCTTCACGGAGGCAATGACGATCTCACAGGAAGAAACCGACCTGATTCGCCGAACCTGTGACACCAATGATTTACCCATCGTATCAACCGTGGTCGTTTCAGCTGGATTGATTGACTTCAATGATCCTGTTCGAGATTTCCATGTGCAACGAACACGCAAATTTCTGGATCTTGCAAAAACTTTTCAGTCAAAAAACTTGCTACTGGTGATTGGCGAATACATTTGGCAACGCGAGGTCATTCCACCAGAAGCACAGTGGGAATGGGGAGTAGATTGCGTTCGGCAACTCGGACTCTACGCAGGCGAAAGGGACCTCGATATCGCTTTGGAACTGGAACCATTCCGCCTGAGTCTGCTGAACAGCGTGCCAGAAATGGTGCGATTCATCGATGATGTCGGACTGCCCAACGTCAAAGCTAACATCGACGTCAGCCATCTCGTACTATCCGACACCTCCCCCAGTGAGCTGGAAGCGTTCCGCGACAAAGCAACCCACGTTCATATCAGTGATTGCGATGGCAAGGTGCATGGTGACCTGCCACCAGGTCGGGGTGTGGTTAAATTTGCCCCCTTCCTGCAGGCAATCAAGGACCTTGAATTTGACGGGGCGATTTCATTGGAACTGGAATACTCACCTGATCCGGCAAAAATCGTGGAGTGGGTCGAGGAAGCCTATAACGCGACTGCAAAACTAATGGACCAAGTCGAACTCCGCAGCCGTTAGAAAACAAGCGCGATAAAGCCGTGCTCACCTGAAGCCTGTAAGCAACCGCCACTGCATCACGGATTCCACAACATGAGTGACCAAGACGACGATGAGTACGGCCTGAGCCCCAACAAGCAAGTCAACGAAATCCCCGCGCCGAACATTCAATACGAACCTCCCCGGCCCAAGTCTGTCGAACATGGGATTGGATTGATCGGCGCAGGCGGAATCAGCGAATTTCACTTACGAAGTTACCGTCGGTGCGGCTATCGTGTGAAAGCGATTGCCAGCCGATCCCTCGCTGATGCCGTAAAGCGACGAGATGAGTTTTTCCCGGAGGCTGACGTCTACGATGATTACCGAAAAGTGCTCGATCGAGAAGACATCACTGTCATCGATGCGACGCCACACCCCACTGATCGGCTCCCCATCATCCGCGACGCGATCACCGCTGGTAAACATGTTCTCAGCCAAAAGCCATTCGTTCTTGATTTAGCAGATGGGCGGAAACTCGTGCAACTGGCAAAACGGCATAACGTTCTGCTGGCTGTCAATCAAAATGGACGATGGGCTCCCCATTTCAGTTACCTCCGTCATGCAATTGCTGAGGGATTGATCGGCGATATCACAACGATTGATTTTTCACTGCAGTGGGATCAAACGTGGATTGCCGGCACACCAGCCTTTGAAGACATTCATCACCTGATCCTGTTTGACTTTGGAGTGCACTGGTTTGACATCACTAATTGCCTGATGGGGCAACAACGAGCCGAATCTGTATTCGCTGAGGTCAAACGCTTTGATCAACAAGTTTACCACCCCCCCGCAATTGCCTCCGCGATCATCCGCTACCCACAGACACAGATCCGCATGTCTTTTCACGGCCATACCCAACTTGGCGAGGAAGATGTCACGACTGTGGTGGGAACACAAGGGACACTACGGTCACGAGGTCCCGGCCTGAACGACCAACCACAAATGCAAGTGTTCCTCGAATCAGGAAAATGCACCGTCCCGCTGGGGGGATGCTGGTTTGACTCAGGATTCGACGGAGCAATGGGGGAACTACTTTGCGCGATCGAACAGAACCGCGATCCAAACCACAACGCGGCCAATAATCTGCACAGCCTCGAACTCTGCTTTGCAGCTGTGCGCAGCGCTGACATCGGTCAAGCAGTCCCCGTTGGCACCGCGTTAAGCGTTAAACACTAAACACGAGCACCCCCGTCGTGGTGGTCCTACCTTAACTCACAAAGACTCTCGCGGCATCAGCGGAAAAAAGAGACCCGATCGTCCTCGCATGGTCCAACCTTTGTCTGTTTACGAAATCTACCGGAACCTCAACTCTAAAATGGGGTTCCCCAACTAAAGCAACACAGGTGTAATGAATGGGCGTCACTTGTCACTTGTGAGGAGTAGTACACCTTGCCAATTCCAACCATTCAAAGAGCTCAAGACAAATGCACTCAGTCACGTATTTGAAGTGTTTATTGTGCTCGACATTCTTGATGATCGGCACTCTCGCCGCTGTTGCCCAGCGACCAGCCCAGCGACCAGCCCAGCGACCAGCCCAGCGACCAGCTTGGCAAAGTCAGTACAAACCGCTGGAATTTGAGGGAATGCCATTCCGAGTCATGGCACCGATACAGATTGAGACAGAAAAGAAATATCCGTTGATCCTGTCTCTGCATGGTGGCGGCGGTAAAGGCAGCGACAACAACAAGCAACTGAAAGACTGGAATAAGCAGTTAGCCGAACCGAAACGCAGAAACGACTTTCCCTGCTATGTGGTGGCTCCCCAAGCACAAGGCCTATGGGATGGCGATGACTTGAAGAAAATAAAATCCTATGTCAAAACCTTGCCATCAGTCGACATGAGTCGAATTTACATCATGGGTCATTCCATGGGTGGACATGGCACTTACATCTTCATTCAATTGGCCCCCAATTACTTTGCGGCGGCGGCACCCTCAGCCGGCAGTGGTCTGCGACGAACGGAACCGTTCATCGATTCTGAAAAAATCAAGGACATCCCAATCTGGGCCTTCCACGGGGACAAGGATGGAACTTGCCCTATTGAAAAAGACCAGAAAGTTTTTAGCGAGATAAAAAAACTTGGCGGCGTGATGAAGCTGACAACATGGGCAGGCGATAAACATGCTGTCTCTGACAAAATGATTCCAGGTGCTGGTAATGGAACCACTCAATCCAGCAGCGAACGCTGCGACGCGGAAGCTGATTTCATGACATGGCTATTTTCACAGACAAAATGACCAACCGTCCTGCAATAAACATCCAACTGATCTTCACCGAAAACGAATATTACAACACACAAATTCTTCGGGCTTCATTGAGTAGCTAAACGTCAAAGGTTTAAGAATAGATGCGAAGACACAATTACATTCCTGCAGTACCCAGTATTTTTCTGTTGTCCATTTTTCTGTCATGTGGGTTACTGACCGGCACCCTCGTTGCCCAACCAATCGAAACACCACGCGACTCTGATAACGAGAACATAGGAACTGCGAGCTCAGAACTGCGCGACATTCTCAATGAAAGATCTGAACTACGCCGCGATCTTACAATACTCACCCAGACCGCCGAGAACCTCAAACTGCGACTTAAAAAGCTGGATCAACTCTGTCTCTTATACACATCTCCGAGCCCACGAGACCGAGGCTGATC
>CAJXTM010000540.1 GCA_913061385.1 uncultured Rhodopirellula sp.
GAGATCAGCCTCGGTCTCGTGGGCTCGGAGATGTGTATAAGAGACAGGAATATTAGGTCGTGTCTGTACTGAATCAGATTCGGCTGTCAGCCCGGGATTGGACTGGAACACTGTCACCAAAATTACTAACAGTAGAGCTAGGTGATGCACGGCGTTCGTTGATTTTGCTAGAGGGATGTTGGCTTGCATGTTACAACATTTTATCAAATGGGGATTTGTCGAATTGAGTGACTAAACGTGGTGGTAACCGGGCTGGCAGTGAACTCTCTCTATTTGCACAAAACAAACTCGATCAGAAGATCCAAAAGGGCACACGTAGGGCACACGTAGGGCACACGCAGCGGGGTAGTCATCACCTGTCCACCCGGTCAGTATAACAGCAGGTTGCCTGTTTGTTCCTGCGGTGAAAAGCTTCTGTTTTGGAATGTGGATGTGAGAACCTGTTTTCCTGTTTTCCTGTTTTCCTGTTTTCAAAGTTGAATAGGAAAGCAAGGTGACCGTTCCATGGCTTTCAAGTGTAAACTGAGATCACACCAATTTTGCTGGCTGGCAAAGGTCCGCTTCGCCTACGCATTTTTGTCAGTGATTTGTTTTTAAAATCAACCACGGATAGATCGGTTCACCCTCATGCGTTTCTGGATTCCATTGATTCTGCTGCTCGTCGGTTGGGCAGTTCCCGGTTCGGGACAGGTGATTGTGGCTCATCGCGGCGCTTCATTTGACGCACCTGAAAATACCCTTGCTGCTTTCGAACTCGCGTGGCAACAAGGCAGCGATGGGGTGGAAGGTGATTTTTATTTGACCCGCGATAATAAGATTGTGTGCATTCATGACGGAGGCACAACGCGGACGACAGGCGTTTCTAAAGTGGTTGAGGATTCAACCTTGGCGGAGCTTCGGGAGTTGGAGTATGGCGGTTGGAAAGATGAAAAGTGGAAAGGTGAAAAAATCCCAACCTTTCAGGAAGTGTTTCAATCAGTTCCTGAGGGGGGACTATTTGTCATTGAACTGAAGTCCAAAGCGAAAATTGTTCCTTTCCTGGCTTCGCAGCTAAAAACGCTTGATAAAGGAAAAATCAGGCTTTTGATCATCAGTTTCGATGCGGCTACCGTGGCTGCGTGCCATCAACAAATCCCTAACGTACGTGCTCACTGGTTGACCAGTTTTAGCAAGTCCAAAAACTTGAAGAAATTTCAGCCCTCTGCCGCAACCATCGCGCGGATCGTTAAGGAAAGCGGAGCTGCTGGGGTAGGCATGAAGGGGAATCGGGATGTGATCGATGAGCAGTTTGTCAAGCAGCTGAAACAGTTTGGTTGCCCGGAATTCCACGTTTGGACGATCGACAAAAAAGACGATGCGGCTTATTTCAAAAAGCTTGGTGCTTATGGGATCACAACCAACAAGCCGGCTTTGATTGGCGAGATCCGTGCTAAGAAAAGTCAGTGATCATAAAAGTGTGGGTGGTTTGGTAGCTGTCCATCGTCGCTTGGCTAAACGAGTGGATCACGGGTTCGCACTTGCACCAACAAGGGACGCAATTTTCCCAGCAAGGCGATTCACACTGCCTTTGCCATCAGGGTGCAGGCGGTTACTCAGGAAGATAAAAACACGATCATTATCAGGATCAATCCACATCACGGTTCCCGTGAATCCGCCGTGACCAAAAGCGGAATCAGAAAGGTGGTCGCCGCGATTGCTTGAGTAGGGTGAGCGATGGTCCCAACCGTAAGCTCTTGATCCAAAAACTTTCGAGTCACGTAGCACGTCGCGCGGACGGGTCATTGTTTTGAATGTTGACTGAGGGAATGGAACGGATTCTTCACCTGCCGCAATGCCCAACATCTGTTGGCCATATCGCGTCAGGTCATCAGCCGTTGAAAATAGACCTGCGTGACCAGCGACTCCCAGCAACAGGTGGGCACGCGGGTCATGGACCTCACCTTTGATCCACTGACCGTTTCGTTGTTCTGTTGGGGCTGCTCGTTTTTTAAGACTTTCCGGTGGGTTGAAAGTCGTTTCTGTCATTCCGATCGGGGTGAAAATATTTCGTTGAGCAAATTCATCTAAGGTTTGCTTACTGACACGCTCAACAATCTTTCCCAGAACAATGAAACCGACATCAGTGTACGCGAATTTTTCGCCGCGACCCGCGATTGGTTTCAGATCACAGATGTTGGTCCATGATGCATGGACTCCGTCCCCGTAATCTCTCAGCGAGTTGTCAGGGATCAGTCCACCTACATGAAGCAGGAGATCTGCGACCGTGATTTCATCTTTGCTGTGTTTACCAAACTCGGGAAGAATGTCGGCGACCTTTTGGTGCGGGGAAATCAAGCCTTGGCCCACCAGTTTCATCACAGATGTAGCTGTCGCAATCGGCTTGGTAAGGGATGCGAGGTCGAAAACAGTATCGAGTGTCATCGGCTCCGCCGTTGGTTTTTCCTGTCGTTGCCCGAAAGCGCGGCGATAAAGTACACGCTCTCGGCTGGCAATCACCACCACCGCGCCCGGCATTTGCCCGTCTTTGATGCCTTGTTCGACAATCGATTCAATCGCATCAAAGTTCGGCTGGTCAGAAGTGGTCTGTGGGGCGTCGGGACGCGCGGGGTCTGAGGCCAGGCACAATCCCAAGCAGCAACTGTGCAATAGGAACGCGGCTGACAGAATTCGTAAGCAATGGCTAGGATTCGAAACAGAGCTTGGCATGATAGATCCGTCAGCGGCAAATAGGTTGAATTGATCGCGGGTGGGAATTGAGTGATCTACAAGCCGTTAGGATAGGGGATCAAAGAGAGTGATGTGACGTTGAAATTTTGCTTGGAACGTATTCCCATGGAGGGGTTTTAGTTGATTGGAAAAACACGATAAGGGCACCATTGTCCGCGTTTCAACCGAAGGATTGCCCGCAGTTGGCCGCCTTGGGTTACTGCGGCGATTTCGGTCATGTCAGTGGAGTTGTTGGGTATCTTCGAAAGATCCACTTGATCGAGGCATACTCCATGCCCAAGAAGCGTTGTCTCCTCATCGTCGATTTGAAGGCACGGCAGGTGCTGCACGGCGAGCGATACTGGCAACAAATGTTGTTCCAAATCGTCTTCTTTCAGGGTATCAATGGATACTGAGTTATTCAGTAAAAAAGGGCCAACTCCAATCCTTGATAAAAATGACATGACGGCTGTGGACTCGGTAGCAATAGCCAAGTCGATTCCTAGCGTGCGAATGTAAGTTCCGGATCCGCAAATGATGTCGAGATCAATTTCCGGAAAATCATAACGGGTGATCTCCAAGTGATCGATCTGGACTTTTCGTGAAGGCATTTCAAAATCTTCGCCAGCTCGGATGCGTCGATAGGCACGCTGACCATCGACCCAGATCGCAGAGTGCGCGGGAGGAACCTGCTCAATCTCACCGGTCAGTTTTTGGGCCGCCGCTGTCAACTGATCTCGTGTGGGGATCGGTAGGTCCGGGAATTCCGTGATCTCACCCTCGAGGTCTCCCGAAATACTCGATGAGCCAATGCGAAATGTCGCTTGATAATGTTTGGGTTGCTGTTGAACATAAGGCACGAGACGCACGGCTGGTCCCACGCCTAGCACAAGAACTCCCTGTGCCAGCGGATCGAGGGTGCCCGCGTGACCAACTTTGGTTTTGCGTGGAAGACGGCGTTGGACAACATTAACGACATCACGCGAGGTCATTCCGGGGGGTTTGTTGCAGCAGAGAAATCCAAAGGGTGTCACTGTGGGTTCAATTCGGGTTGGAATGGCTAAATGGAAAACACCGGGTGCTGTTGCCGGAACATTATTTTCGATAGCTTTACAGGTGTCACTATGAGACACAATCATGAGGTGGCTTGCCGCTGGCTAATCGAGTCTAAAATACTCCTGCAGCGGTGCTGAGACGGCTGGGCTGAGGTAGCCCAAATGGTGGAATTGCAGAAATCTGAATGCGATCCATTTACCGCCGGACTGTGAGGAAATACTCGGAAGCGAGCGGAATTGATGGAAACCAATGAACGCCTCGTTCTGGAAGGTGAACGATTTGACGTTTACCGGATGGAATTGAATGGTAGTGATGGCAAGGTTTATCACCGGGAAGTGATTCGTCACCCGGGTGCAGTGGTTTTATTGCCTTTAGTCGATGCAGATACTGTAGTGTTGATTAAGAATCATCGTCCAACCGCTGTCTCTTATACACATCTGACGCTGCCGACGACTCCTTACGTGTAGA